>JAAERO010000060.1 GCA_024230315.1 Hyphomicrobium sp. | reverse complement strand
GTTGGCCGCCTTGTCGCGCGATGTCTCGAAAACATGGTGGCAAGACAACCACTCACGATGCGTCGCCTCATTCAAGACAACCACGAATGCCGGGCATTCGAAGGTGTCTCCTATTGAACCGGACTAAAGCGGAGAGGTATGCCGGGCACGACTCCGCCATCCGCCTTTCACAAGAGAAACGTTAGGTGCTCTGCCGTCTACATGTTCAAACGAGTGCGTAAGCCGAAGACGGCGATCTTATCTTCGCTTGGGTATAGTGCCGGATTGAGCAGCAATTGGGCATCTGCTGTGATGGCTATGTTGTCTGAAAATTGATAGCGGTAGAAGGCCTCAAGCGTACCCTGATCTGGAAGGCCTCGGACGGCATGGTCGTTCCAGGCCGCGGCAAAGCCCATCAAGTCTCGATACTGGGGGAAGTAATACAAGAACCCGCCGCTGACGGCCTTGTTGTAAAAGGGCGCTTCTCCATCCGACCATCCGGCCCGGACAAAGGGCATGAAAACGTCGTTGATCGTCACATTGGCGGAGACGACAACCCCATGACTTTGCGGAATACCGGCCTTCTTGCGTTCGTCAACGTTCCAGGCGCCAACATGGACGTTGGTGAGAAAACGGTCTGCACGTGAGGGCGTCCAGCCGATCTCGCCATAGGTGAAAAACTCACTCCCGCCGGGAAAGAATTCAATATCAGTCAACGATCCGTTCGCGTCGGTGATGAGGCCCTTCGCAAACACCTGATCGGTGAGCATAGCGCCTAGCCCGAAACCGAAGCTGGAGTCCGGCAGGGCAATGGAAGGATTGACCAAAGACGACAGATTCAAAAACGTCGTGCGCTGGTTGGCATAGCCTAGGATATCGATGTAATCCGTTGGATCGATGCGGCCGAGGACAAAACCGGCCCGCCCTTCGGCGAGCGACTGCTCCCAATAAAGCGTTGTCAGTGCGGCCCCGTCGTCTGAAAAGGTTGTGCCGGTGATACCCAGGTAGCCGATTTCACTGCCAAGTTGCGCGGGCGTCAACTCGGTCCAGAGTTCGTGGCGTTGCTCGAAAAGAAACACCAATGACCCGGCATTTTTCGTCCTGCGGTGGACGAGCTCCCACTTTCCGAACATTCGCGCGCTGCCGCTCGACCCCTGCTGCTCGCCGAGGAACGTCTTATTGCTGTGTTGATAGAGCGCCTGGTAATCGATCCCGATCTGCAAGCCGTACATTTGCTTGAGCCGCGCCAGACTGTCCTCGATCGGCTGGAAGAGAGCGTCCACGTGAGGGCGGCGCGAAACCGTCTCGCGCTTGGCGGCGTCTTCTTCGAGCTGCGGACCAACGGACTGCGGGCCACCCAATCCGCCCTCGGCACCTTTCCGCAAAACATCGGCACCGCTGCTGGGCTGGTCCGCGACCGTTGTGGGCGAAACCTCTTGCGCCACAGCCGCCATGGACAACCGCAGCATAAGGCTAGCGGCAGCCATAAGGACCAGCCAAGCCGTTGCACGCGACATCCGATTTCCCCCGTCGCCAGAGCGGAGGGCGCACGACCCCCCACCGGCTGGCACGCACTATAGCGTATTTTTGTAGATCTTGCCGTCCTTCATGATGAGGTCCAGGGTCTCGATAGGTTTCCACTCCGGGTCCGCCTCGAACCACTTGTCAGTGCCGCCGATCACGCTGATGTCCTCAAGCTGGTTACCGTCGACTAGGAGGATGTCGGCATAGGCGCCTTCCTCGATCACACCCTGCTTGCCTGCCTGATAGGGATTGCGAGGCCCGGACAGCGCCAGCACGTCGCCGGCGGTCGAAGTCAATTGCTTGAGCACCTCAAAGTTGCTGTCAAACGTCTGGGTGCGCCACCATATCTCGTAGCGACGCGCCAGCTCGGCGTCCTCGAACTTGCCCACGTAGTCGGAGGCAAAGACGACCTTGACGCCGTTCTTCAGCAAGTTGCGCCCGAAGTCCTTGTACTTCTTGCCCTGAGCCACAACCAAGGGGATCTTAGCTGGCGCCATCAACGGATTCTTGGCGAGGTCGAGCGAAATGCCCCACATCTGCGGCACCACGAAGCCGCCTGCAGCGGCGATTTTCCGCATCGTCTCCTCGGAGATGAAGAAGCCGTGGTCGAAGGTCTTCACCCCGCAGTCAAGCAGGCGGTTGACGGCCCGGTCGGTGAAGACGTGCGCCGCGACGTAGGTGCCCCAGTCGGCCGCCGCCTCGACGATGGCGCAGATTTCCTCCTTGGAATATTGCGTCGTGTCGATGCAGACAAGCAAATTAGATGTGCGCGAAATGGGGTGCCGGCTTACTTACCGTGTGTCCGGTTTGTGACTCGAAGTACGCGATCGCCTTGCGCAGATCGGCCAATAACATATCTGCCAGGTCGCGGCTGAAACCCTCCCGCACCACAATCCGCAGCACGGCCAGATCGTCGACCTTGGGTGACATCGTGTAGGCGGGCACTTGCCAGCCTTGTTCGCGAAGCTTGTCAGAGAGATCGAAGACGCTGTAGCGGCTGGAATCCTTCAGAGCAAATGCGAATACGGGGATCGTATCACCGCGGGAGATCAACTTGAACGGTCCCATCTTCTCTACATTTTTGGAAAGGTACATGGCTGTCTCCTGAAGGCCCTTCATGATCCGCGTGTAGCCATCCTGGCCCAGGCGCAGGAAGTTGTAGTACTGGCCAACGATCTGATTGCCGGGTCGCGAGAAGTTGAGCGTAAAGGTCGGCATGTCGCCGCCCAGGTAGTTGACATGGAAGACCAGATCCTCGGGCAGATCCTCTTGCGCGCGCCAGACAACCCAGCCCACACCTGGGTACACCAAGCCGTACTTGTGCCCTGATACATTAATGGACTTCACCAGCGGCAAGCGAAAATCCCATTTTAATTCTGGCTGAAGAAAGGGCGCTACGAAGCCGCCCGACGCGGCGTCGATATGCATCGGTATCTCATGACCGGTCGCGGCGTTGTGCCTTACCAGTGCTTTGTGAATTGCCTCGATCGGCTCGTAGCCCCCTGTGTAGGTGACTCCGAGGATGGCCACGACGCCGATGGTGTTTTCATCTACCGCGTCTAGGACGCCTTTGGGCGTGATCGTGTACTGATCTGGTTCCATCTCGATGTAGCGAGGTTCCACGTCCCAGTAGCGTGCGAATTTCTCCCACACGACCTGCACGTTGTTGCCCATCACAATGTTCGGTTTATCGGTTGGCTTGCCTTTGGCTTTCATGCGCGCGCGCCACCGCCACTTCAGCGCCATACCCGCCAACATCACCGCTTCCGAAGAGCCGATCGCAGACGCGCCCACGCCCGTGCTCGGGGCGTTGAAGAGTCGCGAAACGATGTTGACGCAACGCTCCTCGATCATAGCCGTGAATGGGTATTCGTCCTTGTCGATCATGTTCTTGTCAAACGTCTCGGCCATGAGCTTCTCGGCCTCCGGCTCCATCCAGGTCGTGACAAACGTCGCCAGGTTGAGCCTGGCATTGCCGTCAAGCATCAGTTCGTCATGGATAAGGTCGTAGGCGGTATTGGGCCTGAGTTCCTGCTCGGCGAGCTCGAATTTTGGAACCGGGTGCTCCATTTGGTAGCGCGCGTAGACCGGGGTCAGGTTTCCCCCTTGGTAGCTGAGGTTCTTAAGATCCTTTAGCTTGCTAACCATTGGTGGCCCCTTCGCTTGATTCGTTCAGGCTTAAAACTACGGCGAGCGCTGGCGCAGCTCCAGGGGAGCTTGCATCAGGCGATTTTTCTAAGCTTGGGCCCTTTGCTCCTGGCGTGGAAGGGTTCTTTCAGCACCCCACCCAGATGATGTCGCTGCACGGCGACATCGATGACTGTGGCGAGCTGCTTGCTGATATGTCCTCCCGGGCCCGGCAGGACCCTGGCATCGTTCGCACTACAGTCTGGTCGCACCGCCCCCGCAAACAAAAAACCGCCGGAGCGATCCGGCGGTTTCATGCGTCTCTTGGACGTGTGCGAAATGCTAACTTGCCTCGCGATCTCTGCGCGGGCGGCGGTCGCCACCGCCACGATCGCGCCGCGGCGGGCGCTCGGAGCGGAACTCGCTTTCGGGTTCCGCCTCGCCCTCGGCACGCGGGATCTCCTTGCCCGTCTCCTGATCGATGATCTTCATGGAAAGCCGCGTCTTGCCGCGATCATCGAAGCCGAGAAGCTTGACGTAGACCTCCTGGTCCTCTTTCACCACTTCGCCGACGGTGGCCGGGCGGCCCTGGGCAAGCTGCGAGATGTGCACCAGCCCGTCCTTGGCGCCGAAGAAGTTCACGAACGCGCCGAAGTCCATGATCTTGACGACCTTGCCCTTATAGATCGTACCGACCTCCGGTTCCGACGTGATCGCCTTGATGCGATCTAGCGCCGCCTCGATCGACTCACGCCTGGCCGCGGCGACCTTCACGGTCCCGTCGTCGCTGATGTCAACCTTGGCACCGCTTTCCTCCACAATCGACCGGATAACCGAACCGCCCGAACCGATCACCTCGCGGATCTTGTCGGTTGGGATCTTGATGGTCTCGATGCGCGGGGCATGCTCGCCAAGTTCGCTGCGCGAGCTGCCCAGTGCCTTGCCCATCTCACCGAGAATGTGCAGCCGCCCGTCGCGCGCTTGATCGAGCGCGATGCGCATGATCTCCTCGGTGATGCCGGTGATCTTGATGTCCATCTGCAAAGAGGTGACACCATTCTCGGTCCCAGCCACCTTGAAGTCCATGTCGCCAAGATGATCCTCGTCGCCGAGAATGTCGGAGAGCACGGCGAAATCGTTACCCTCCTTGATCAGCCCCATAGCGATGCCGGCCACCGGAGCTTTGAGTGGCACGCCAGCGTCCATTAGAGCGAGCGAGGTGCCGCACACGGTCGCCATGGAGGACGAGCCGTTGCTCTCGGTGATCTCTGAGACGACGCGGATGGTGTAAGGGAACTCTTCTGGGCCCGGCATAATCGGGTGCATAGCGCGCCAGGCGAGCTTGCCGTGGCCAATCTCGCGCCGACCGGGTGTACCCATGCGCCCTGTCTCACCCACGGAGTAGGGCGGGAAATTGTAGTGCAGCATAAAGCGCTCTTTGCGCGTGCCTTCGAGCGCGTCGACGAACTGCTCGTCGTCGCCAGTGCCAAGCGTGGCCACGACGAGCGCCTGCGTCTCACCGCGCGTGAACAGTGCCGAACCGTGCGTTCGCGGAAGAACGTGCACCTGTGACACGATGGATCGCACGGTCTTTAGGTCGCGTCCGTCAATGCGCTGCCTGGTTTTGACGACGTTGCCACGCACGATCTCGCTCTTGAGATCCTTAAACGCGCCGGCGAGCAAAACCTGCTCGTTCGTGTCGCCGTCGGGAATGGTGATCTCAGAAAGGACCTTGTCCTTAGCCGCGTCGACCAGCTCATTGCGCTTCTGCTTTTCCTTGGTGGAGAACGCCTCCTTAAGATCGGCCTCAGCGATCTCCCGCACCTTGGCGGCGTACTTGCCGGCGTCGGGAAGCTGGATGTCCCACGGCTCCTTCGCCGCCGTCTCGGCGAGCTTGATGATGGCCTGGATCACCGGCTGGAAGTGCTTGTGGCCGAACATCACGGCCTCAAGCATCTGCGTCTCAGGCAGCTCCTTGGCCTCCGACTCCACCATCATCACAGCGTCCTGAGTGCCGGCTATGATCAGGTCAAGCTCGCTTTCCTGCATCTCGTCGATCATCGGATTGAGCACCAGCTCGCCGCCGATAAGGCCGACACGCGCCGCCGCAATGGGGCCCAGGAAAGGAACGCCGGAAAGCGTCAGCGCTGCAGAGGCCGCAACCATGCCGAGGACATCGGGGTCATTTTCCATGTCGTGGGAGAGCACGGTAATGACGACCTGCGTCTCGTTCTTAAAGCCCTTTACGAACAGCGGTCGGATGGGCCGGTCGATCAGGCGCGAGGTCAGCGTCTCTTTCTCCGCCGGGCGTCCTTCACGCTTGAAAAAACCGCCCGGAATCTTGCCGGCGGCGTACGTCTTCTCTTGATAGTTGACGGTCAGGGGGAAGAAATCGATGCCAGCTCTCGGGGTCTTGGCGGCAACGACTGTGGCAAGAACACTTGTCTCGCCATACTGGGCGTAGACGGCGGCGTCGGCCTGGCGCGCCATCTGGCCGGTCTCGAGTGTCAGCTTTCGCCCACCCCATTCAATTTCCACGCGATGGATGTCGAACATGTTCGGTCTTTCGTTCAATCTGGTTTCATTCGTTTTCTTGCGGCGCGTTCTAAGAATGAACGCCAATAGCACCAGTATTCCCGGAGCTGCCGTCGCGCATGGTGATCTCGAAGAATAAGCTAGGGCGCGCAACGGGTCGTCGCAGATGCTGCAGCGACGGCATATGCTCCGTCAGCGGCGAATGCCAAGCTTCTCGATGATGTTCTGATAGCGCTGCACGTTTTTGCGCTTGACGTAGTCGAGCATCTGCCGCCTCTGGCTCACCATTTTCAGCAAGCCACGACGGGAGTGATTGTCCTTCTTATGTATCTTGAAATGCTCGGTGAGATGGTTGATCCGAGCGGTGAGGATCGCGACCTGAACTTCAGGCGAGCCGGTATCGTTGGGCTTGGTTGCATTCTCCTTGATGAGCGCAGTCTTGCGCTCCGCAGTAATCGACATCGGGAATCCTTTCTGGTTGGAAGTGATGCGAGGCGTTTGGCCTCACCGATGCGGCCACAGCCGGGATGTCGTCCAGCAAAGTCGCGAGAATTGTGTAATGCACGTCCTTATACACGAGCCGCCCATCCCTGCGAGCGGAAAGTCTTCTCCTTGCAAAGGCCTATTATGAACGTGGCGTCATGTTCCTACTTTGTGCCGTGACACACTTGCCGCACTCCCAAAGTTGAACACTCGCTTGGGGTGGAAGCTACCTTTCTCCACCTCGCCGAGCGCCAGAATACGGCCTTTGAAGTGGGCAAACGCCGCACCCGACATCACAGGCGCGTCGCGCCCGCGGATCAGGACTGCCTGGCCCTTAGCCAGACATGCTGCATTAGAAGGGCTAACGCCCACAGCAGGGATGTCATTGAGCGCCGCTTCGACAGGCTGAAGGTGGGCGGTTAACGCTTCTTCACCAGCTTGCGACGCTGCGGTGAGCACGTCGAGCGACACGGCCGCCGCCTCTACGAACGGCCCCACCTTCGTGCGCCTAAGCGCGATCACGTGGCCAAAGCAGCCTAAGGCCCGCCCCATATCACGCGCCAACGCGCGCACATACGTCCCCTTGCCACACTCGGCCTCGAAGACAGCTTCCGCCGCGTCCGGCATCTCGACGAGGCGTAAATCCTCAACCATGACCACGCGCGGTTTCAGTTGGACATCCTCGCCGTCACGCGCAAGATCGTAGGCACGCGCGCCGTCGATCTTGATTGCTGAGAAGCACGGCGGCACTTGCTCTATCTCGCCAGTAAACTGCGGCAGCACCGCCTCGATCTCCGGCAGCGTGGGCATCGCCTCGCCAGTGCGCACCACGCGCCCTTCAGCATCGTCGGTATCGGTCTCAGCGCCGAAGCGCACAGTGAAGCGGTAGGATTTCTGTCCGTCAACGGCGTACGGCACCGTCTTGGTTGCCTCACCCAATGCGATCGGTAAGACGCCGGTTGCGAGTGGATCAAGCGTTCCAGCGTGACCTGCTTTTTGCGCGTCGAATAGGCGCTTTACGGCACCGACGGCTCGCGTCGACGTCATGCCCAACCCTTTGTCGAGCACGAGCCAACCGTGAATGGGTTTTCCTTTCTTGCGACGTATCATGGGAAAGCGGTGCTGGCCCTCAATCCTTGTCCACGTCGTGGCGGACTTGAGTGTTTGATAACAACGCGTCGATACGACTTGCCTCGTCGAACGTCTCGTCTCTGCGGAAACGCAGCTCCGGCGAAAATTTCAGACTCAAGGCGTGCGCGATCTCTCCGCGGATGTATTTCTTGTGCCGGTTCAAGGCATCTATCACCGGCTCCGTATCGGTGCCGCCAAGCGAAATAATGTAGGCGATTGCAAGCTTCAAGTCGGGAGACAAGCGCACCTCGGGAACGGTGACCACGTGCGACGCCAACACGTCATCGTGGATGTCGCCGCGCGATAGCATCTCTGCAAGTTTGTGCCGAACAAGCTCGCCGACGCGCAATTGACGTTGCGAAGGCGCGGAATGGTCTGCCGCTCTATGGGAATGTTTTGCCATTGTCGTTCCGGCGCGGAATGGAACCGCGCGCGGCCTCTTCAAAAGATATCGAAGCCCGCTGCCCGACACCAAAAGATGTGAAAAGCAACTACAGTGTCCGCGCGACCGTTTCGACGTTAAAGCACTCGATGACGTCGCCAGCGCGGATGTCATGGTAGTTAGCGAACGCCATGCCGCACTCTTGGCCCGCGGGCACCTCGCGCACCTCGTCCTTGAAGCGCTTCAAGGTGGAAAGTGTGCCCTCGTGGACTACCACGTCGTCGCGGATGAGGCGGACCTTTGCGCCACGCTCTACCTTGCCCTCGATCACGCGACAGCCCGCAACTTTGCCGACCTTGGAGATGTTAAACACCTCCAGAATCTCGGCGTTGCCGAGGAACACTTCGCGGATCGTCGGCGCCAGTAGCCCCGACATTGCTGCTTTCACATCATCGACGAGATCGTAGATGATATTGTAGTAGCGAATCTCGACACCATCACGATCAGCAGCAGCCTTAGCTTGAACATTCGCACGCACGTTAAATCCCAGGATCACGGTCTTGGAGGCGTTGGCGAGAGCTACGTCGGACTCTGTAATGCCGCCGACTCCTGAATGGACCATTCGGGCCTCCACCTCGTCCGTGCCGAGCTTGCGCAGCGCACCGGTGATCGCTTCCAGAGAGCCTTGCACGTCGGCCTTCACGACGAGATCGAAGTCCTTGCGGTCAGCCTCCTTGAGCCGCTGCATCATTTGCTCGAGCGTGCGCGCCGTGCCACCCCCACCCAGAGCCTCACGCTGCTTGCGGACGCGATAGCCGGTGATCTCGCGGGCACGCGCATCGCTTTCGACAACGGCGAATTGGTCGCCGGCCTCGGGGGCGGCGTTGAAGCCCAGAATCTCGACCGGAACAGAGGGGCCGGCTTCCTCCGTGTTGACGCCGCGATCGTCGATGAGAGCGCGCACGCGTCCCCATGCCGCGCTGGCAACGACGATGTCACCAACGCGAACCGTGCCGCGCTGCACGAGTACGGTGCCGACAGGGCCGCGGCCGCGCTCCAGCTTCGCCTCGACCACAATGCCTTCGGCCGAACGATTGGGGTTTGCCTTGAGGTCGAGGAGTTCGGCCTGCAGGTGGATGGCTTCCAAGAGCTTGTCGAGGTTCGTGTGCTTCAGCGCCGAGACCGACACCTCAAGTGTTTCACCCGACATACTTTCCACGATGACCTCGTGCTGTAGAAGCTCGTTGCGCACGCGGTCGGGGTCAGCCTGCGGTTTATCGATTTTATTGATCGCGACGATGATCGGAACGTCTGCCGCTTTGGCGTGATTAATGGCCTCGATCGTTTGCGGCATCACACCGTCGTCGGCCGCAACCACAAGGACGACAAGGTCCGTGATCTTGGCGCCGCGCGCGCGCATGGCTGTAAAAGCTTCGTGGCCTGGCGTGTCGATGAATGTGACGTGCTCACCGTTGGGCGTGATCACCTGATACGCGCCGATGTGCTGGGTGATACCGCCGGCCTCGCCGGAGACAACGTTCGTTTGCCGGATGGCATCGAGCAGCGACGTCTTACCGTGGTCGACGTGACCCATGATCGTGACGACGGGCGCACGCGGTTCCTGCGCACCCTCATCGTCCATCTCTCCGATAAAGCCGGTCTCGACGTCGGACTCAGAAACGCGTTTTGGCGCGTGGCCGAACTCCTGCACGATGAGTTCGGCGGTATCTACGTCGAGCACATCGTTTATTTTATGCATCTCGCCTTCCTTCATCAGGAACTTGATGACGTCGACGGCGCGTTCGGTCATCCGATTGGCGAGCTCTTGAATGGTTATGACTTCTGGGATCACGACCTCGCGCGCGATCTTCTCACGCACTTGCGGGATTCCCATCGCCTTGAGTTTTTCGCGCTCACGTTTGCGTTTTAGCGACGCCAGGGAGCGCTCGCGCTGCTTCTCATCGAATGCGTTATTGATGGTGAGCTTGACGCGCTCGCGCCGCTCGTCCGTCTTGACCGTCTTTACCGCTGGTGTACGCGGACCGGCCTTGCGGCCTCTCGGGCTTCCGCGGCTTTCGTCCTCGTCACGCGTAACGGCAACGGCGGCCCGCGCTGTGCGCTTGGGCGTCTCTGGCTCCGGCTTTGCACGCGACGGTGATGGTGATGGTTGTGGTGCGGTTGGGAAATCAATCTTGCGCGGCCTACCGCCCTCGCGCGGCTGCATTGCAGGATTGAGCTGCTGACGCGACGTCGCACTCTCCGCGGCGGACACTCCGCGCGCCGTCGGGGCGGCTGGTGCGGCGCGCGCAGGCTTTTCTCCGCCCTTAGCATCCTCTTGGACCTTCGCGGCCGCGAGCGCACGTGCGCGTGCATCACGCTCCTCTTCCGACAGCGCCCTAACTCCCAGGGCCTCGCGCGCTAGTTCTGGCGTGGCGGTCTCAGCTTTGACTGGCTTCTTCTTCGGCGCGGGGGTCGCGGGCTCCGCCTCTTGAAGGGCAGGCTTTGCTTCTTGGGCGGCACCGGGAGCGCCAAGCTTACGCGTCCTGCGCTTCTCGACGACAACCGACTTGGAACGGCCGTGGCTGAAATTTTGCCGGACATGTCCAGATTCAACCGTCCGCTGCAGGGAGAGCGGCTTGCGCACGCGCCCAAGGATAGTCTTATCGGTAGTGTCCTTCGTTTCTGACATGCTCTTCTCGTTCAACTCCAAAATTCTTTATGCTTGAGCCACGCAGGATGCGCTTAAGCCTGACCGGTAGCGCCGCAAGCGCCCAGCCTCACTTAGAAACCGCTTCGTGGCTCCGCCTTTTGTGAGGCCAGCATGTACCACATTTGACCTGCCAATGGCCAAGCTCAATTGCTCGGTCGTCAGCCAATCAATAATCGGCGCCACTTTGCCCCTATCCCGTTGTATCGCCGTAAACTTTCGATCGAGCTTTTGCCGCCCGCCCGCCGCCGCGCCCACGCCGTGCAGAAGGACAGCCGCGTGGCCGTTGGAAACCAGCGCCTCGACCTTTTCAAAACCCGAGGAGACGAGGCCGGCTTTTTTGGCAAGCGACAAGGCCTGTAGCACACGCTTTAAGATTAACGCGTCAACCGTCCGTGCCAGGTCAGGCGATGCCGCAACCTGATGTTTCAGGCCTTTGGAAAAGGCTCTGGCCTTGATCGCGGACTCGACCGCTGCCAGCTCGGCCGTCACCCAAACACCCCGGCCGGGCAGTCGGCGCGCTAGGTCTGGAACAATAACGTTATCGGGACCTGCAACGAAGCGGATGAGGTCCTCTGGCGGACGTTCAGCACGCGTGATTATGCAGCGCCGCAGGGAGCCCTCTGGCTCAACCTCGGTCTCGTGATCCTTTGGCTGCTGCTCGGCGCCCAAATATATCTCCTAATACCACACAACATTACAGGGCTAGCCTTCGGCGGCGGACGACTTTCCGCCTTCGACTTCACTCGCACTGCTCTTACCCTCTTCTGCTTGAAGAGCCTCTGCAGTCGCGCTTTCTTCTTCTGCCTCACCTTCAGCGCCTTCCGCTTCTGGTTCTGGTTCCGGCTCCAGGTCCTCCTGCTTGATCCAGCCAGCGAGCACGCGCGCCGACATGATCATCTCCTCGGCCTCACTGCGCCCAATCTCGAAGGAATCGAGGATTCCCTTATGGCGTATGACCTCTGCGTCCTTTTCGCGCTTACGTTCCGCCCACCCGATCAGGTCATCAGTAGCGCAGCCGGCAACGTCTTCGACCGTCTTGATCTCGTTTTCACCGAACACCACCATCATCGCGGTCGTCACGCCTTGAATCTTGGCAAGGTCATCGGCAACCGCAAGCTCGCGCCGCTTGGCGTCGCGATCAGACTCCTGTTTCTCCAAGTACTCGCGCGCGCGGGTTTGGATCTCGTTGCCCGTGTCCTCGCCGAACCCTTCAATGTGCGCAATCTCCGATACATCAACGTAAGCAACTTCCTCGACGGAAGCGAAGCCTTCTGTCACCAGGAGCTGGGCGATAACCTCGTCCACGTCGAGCGTTTCCATGAGAATCTGCGAGCGTTCCGCGAATTCCTTCTGACGCCGCTCCGACTCCTCCTGCTCGGTCATGATATCGATATCCCAGCCCGTAAGCTGCGAGGCAAGTCGCACGTTTTGTCCACGCCGCCCGATGGCGAGCGAAAGCTGGCTCTCGGGGACAACAACCTCGATGCGGTTGGAATCCTCATCAAGCACAACCTTGGTCACCTCAGCAGGCGCAAGCGCATTGACGATGAAGCTCGCGGCATCCTCGTTCCACTGGATGATGTCAACCTTCTCGCCCTGCAGTTCGTTGACCACCGCCTGCACGCGCGAGCCACGCATACCGACGCAGGCGCCAACTGGGTCGATCGAAGTGTCTCTGGAAATCACTGCGATCTTGGCGCGGGAGCCCGGGTCGCGTGCCACCGACTTGATCTCGACAACCCCGTCGTAGATCTCCGGCACTTCTTGCGCAAAGAGCTTCGACATAAACTCCGGCCGCGCACGGGAAAGGAAGATCTGCGGCCCGCGAGGCTCGCGGCGCACATCGTAAATATAGGAGCGCACGCGGTCGCCGTAGCGCACATTTTCGCGGGGAATCATCTCATCACGGCGAATGACGCCCTCGGCACGGCCTAAGTCGACGATCACGTTGCCGTATTCGACGCGCTTAACCGTTCCGTTCACGATTTCGCTGATGCGGTCCTTGTACTCACTGTAGTGACGCTCGCGCTCCGCCTCGCGCACCTTCTGCACGATCACCTGCTTGGCATTCTGTGCGGCGACGCGCCCGAAATCTAAAGGCGGGAGGGGCTCAGCAATCAGGTCTCCGACCTTTGCGTCCGGGTTACGGCTTATCGCATCCTCAAGCGTGATCTCGGTCGAATCGTTCTCTATCGTTTCGACGACAGATAACACGCGTGCCAGATTCGCCTCGCCGGTCTTTACGTCGATCTTGCAGCGTATGTCGTTTTCAGCGCCATAGCGCGACTTCGCTGCCTTCTGGATCGCATCCTCCATAGCCTCGATGACGATGCTGCGATCGATTACTTTCTCGCGCGCGACGGCGTCCGCGATTTGCAGAAGCTCAAGCCGATTGGCGCTGATGCCGGCCATTGCCATTTGTCTACTTCCTCCTCGTGGTCCGTGCACCTCTTAGGCGTCGCCGGCACCAACTTCGTCGCCACTCTTTTTGTCTTTTTTCGCACGGCGCAGCGCCTCGCGGACCAACTTGTCCGTAAGCACGAGTTTAGCTTCGGCAACCAATGCGATGGGCAGACCAATTACGGTACGCCCGACTTGATCTAGATCGAGTTCAATTCTGATCTCGCCGTCTTTAAATCCTTCCAGAACGCCCCTGAACCGCTTGCGTCCATCGATCGTTTCGCTGAGCTCGATCTTTGCCTCGTAGCCAGACCAGTCATCAAAGTCAGATGGCCGCACGAGCGGGCGATCAATGCCCGGCGAAGATACCTCAAGGCGGTAGCTGTCTGCAATCGGATCATGCACGTCCAGCACTGGCGACAATTCCCGCGAGGCGGCTTCGCAATCACCAATCGTCATCGTGCCGTCCGGACGCTCGGCCATCACTTGCACTATCTTGCCCTCGCGGCCAGTAACAGTAACGCGCACTAGACGAAAGCCGATGCTATCCAGTACCGGCTCGATCACGGCTGCCACCTGGGCAGCCAAGCCGGTTTCGTGAATGAACCGGTTCCGCAAGGCGCCGTCGTCGCCAGCCTCCATCACTTCAAGATATCCGGTTATTTCGTGCCCGATCAGCTTTTCCAAAACAAAAAGAGCGGACCCCGAGGGCCCACTCTCGATAGTTGAGATGATCATGAGCTGCTGATTACTAAGAGATGATGGCACTCCTGGCAAGCAAATTATGGCGGACTAGGGGCAAGTCGTTCTGCAAAATCGGAAAAAATAGCGGCGCCGGCCTTCTCTCGCTGCCTTGGCCTCATAACGCGTCTGCGGCCAATCGGGCCCGCGTTCGCGCCAGTTGGCCGGTCCGGTGACCTGCCATTCGAAGGCCGACTGGGCACGAATGCTGAGCAGGATTGTGCGGGCATAGTCGCCGATATCGGTCGCAACCCGCAGCTCACCGCCCAGCGCCATCACACGGGCAAGGAGTTCAAGCAGCGGGCGCGCCACCAATCGACGTTTGACATGGCGCTTCTTCGGCCAAGGATCGGGAAAGAGAATAAATGCCCGCTGCAAGGACGCATCGGGAAGCCAACGCAAGAGCGGTCGCGCGTCATCGGCATAGAGCCGAATGTTGGTGAGCGCGAATTCCTCAATCGCCGCCAAGACCTTGACGATTCCACTTTCGAAAGGCTCGCATCCTATAAAACCCACATGAGGGTTTTGGCGAGCTTGCCAAATGAGGTGCTCGCCGCCGCCAAAGCCGGCCTCGAGCCAAACTTCGCAAACGGGTGTCGGAAAGAGTGATACTAGTGATCGCGGCGCGGCACCGGCCAGATCTAAATTCACTCGTGGCAAAACATCATTCAGTAGCGCCAGCTGGCGCGCGTTCAAGCCGCGGCCGCGCCGGCGTCCAAACGAGCGTAGCTCAGGCGTCCCGCGCTTCTCGACGGCGTCGGCCGCACGCTGCGGGTGCGCGGCGACCTTGTCAGGCAACAGCCGTTTTGAGCGCGTCGGCAAGGTCGGTCTTCTCCCACGAGAAGCCACCATCTGAATCCGGCTTGCGACCAAAGTGTCCATACGCGGACGTGCGCGCATAGATTGGCTTATTCAAATCGAGGTGCTTGCGGATACCACGCGGTGACAAATCCATGATCTCGCTCAATGCCGCCTCAAGCTTCGCCTCTTCGACCCTGCCCGTGCCATACGTATCGACATAGATCGACAGGGGCCGCGCCACGCCAATGGCATATGACAGTTGGATATTGCAACGATCGGCGAGACCTGACGCCACGATGTTCTTGGCGAGGTAGCGCGCCGCATAGGCGGCGGATCGGTCGACTTTCGTTGGGTCCTTTCCCGAGAATGCACCACCGCCATGAGGTGCAGCACCGCCATAGGTATCGACGATGATCTTGCGCCCCGTGAGGCCACAGTCGCCATCGGGGCCGCCGATGAAGAACTTGCCCGTCGGATTGACGTGCCACACGGTGTCGGCGGTAATCCAACACTCCGGTAAGGTGTTCGTCACGTATGGCTCGACGATCTCGCGAATTTTCGTAGACGGCAGGTCTTCATCAATATGCTGATGCGAGATCACGATCTGCGTGACGCCGACGGGCTTGCCATCCTCATAGCGTACGGTCACCTGGCTCTTGGAGTCGGGACCAAGGCAGGCCGCATCACCATCCTTAGCGTGGCGAGCCGTAGCCAAGTTTTCCAGAATCTTGTGTGCGTAATAGATCGGCGCCGGCATTAGCTCAGGCGTTTCTGTGCAGGCATAGCCAAACATTATGCCCTGATCGCCAGCGCCCTCTTCCTTGTTACCCGCGGAATCGACGCCCGCCGCGATGTCAGCCGATTGAGGATGCAGCAGGACGTCAATCTCGCATTTGTCCCAATGAAATCCGTCCTGCTCGTAGCCGATGTCGCGAATGGCCATACGGGCAACATG
This sequence comes from Hyphomicrobium sp., assembly GCA_024230315.1. Taxonomy (GTDB): domain Bacteria; phylum Pseudomonadota; class Alphaproteobacteria; order Rhizobiales; family Hyphomicrobiaceae; genus Hyphomicrobium_A. The sequence continues at coordinate 15,054 of JAAERO010000060.1, read as the reverse complement.
GGCAATCCACTCCATTGTCACGGTTCCGGGGCCGCGGGTTTCGCCGGCAATCACCACTAGGTTGGTTGTTGCAAGCGTTTCGCAGGCAGCCCGGATCGCCCACGGATCGATTCCGGCCTTTGAGCCCTCGCGGTAGAATAGATCCACAATCTCGTCCGAGATGCGATCACAGACCTTGTCGGGGTGGCCCTCAGAAACGGACTCGCTCGTAAACAGGTAAGATTTGCGTGCCAACCGCGCCCTCTTCTTTCTCGATACTTTGCGGAAAATCGCCGGGTTTGTCTCAAGCTTTGGATGCGGGGTCAAGGCCTAGGCAACCTAAAGGACGCCCTCCTTGCCGCCGCCGGAACTTAAAGCGCCGACATTCGGGCTGCTTTTTCCGGGACGGAACGCCTCAGCTGAGTTACGAGTTCGCGTTCTCGCTGGCGAGCGAGCGGATTAGCTCGACGATCGCGCGGCGAATGCGAATATCGCCAATGCGGGCAAAAGCCTTATTGAGTTCCAGGCCTTCGCGGCTTCCTAAGAATTCGACTGTGTAATTCTCCGAGGGACGTTCCCCGAAACCTGCCGCACCAGACTCAGCAACCACGGCGGGGAGTTCCTCGTAGAAGTACTGAACCGGTACAGCCAGCACCTGTGACAGATCGAACAGACGGCTCGCTCCAATCCGGTTTATGCCCTTCTCGTATTTCTGGATCTGCTGGAAGGTTAGTCCCAGGTGCTCGCCGAGCTTCTCCTGGCTCATGCCCATAAGCATTCGTCGCAATCGCACGCGGCTACCCACATGAACATCAATTGGATTTGCGCGGCGCGCGTTGCGCTCTGCTGGTGCAGGCTCGTCCAGCGCATTGACTCTTGGCATAATCACTTCGCCTTATTACTAACTCTTAGCGCTCATGACGAATACGCTTTCCGGTTGGGCAAGTCACATACGTCAACCTTCAGTGACAGGGGCGGCTGCGGCATTGCTGCCTGAAAGTTGGGCTCGTGAGGAGGCTCTTTCCGCCCCACGAACTCGAGTTTGCCTAACATAGTTACATTTTCCGCATGCTGCCCAAAAAGCAAGCATTGTGAACAAGAGGGCAAGAGAGACAAAAGTCCAATCCCCAAGCCTAGCGTAGGGCGGCGGCTCAAGCGCCGAAGGAACGTCGCTATCGATAACGCCTCGTTCGTTGAGTGCGAGCATCGCGACGATACGACCGCGACCATCAACCACAGCGGAAATTCCGTTATTCGCCGCACGTATGAGTGGCAAGCCCTCCTCAACTGCCCGCACTCTTGACTGGTGAAAGTGCTGAGGCGGCCCCGTCGAGTTTCCAAACCAGCCATCGTTGGTCACATTTATCAATAGGCCTGGCCTTTGGTCCCCTTGAATAACTGCTCCGGGGAAAATCGCTTCGTAGCATATGAGGCCCGCCACGGGCGGTAGCCCAACAATCGAAAGCAGAGGGCGGGGCGTCGCCCCCGTCGAAAAGCCACCGCGCCAGCGCGTGAGTTGCTCCAGCCCAATGCTCTCAAGGGTTGTCTGGAATGGTAGGTACTCTCCGAAAGGCACGAGATGGATCTTGTCGTAGAACGATTGAAGGCGTCCATCATCCTCAAAGACCAAAAGGCTATTGTAGCCGCGTCGAGGACCAGCGGTCTCGCTAACACCACGACGCTTCAATCTTAATGCGCCAGAGATGAGCTGCGTGCCTTCGGGCAGCAATTCCCCGATGACACTGAGCGCATCGGGGTGCTCGAGCGGCAAGAAAGGCATCGCTGCTTCGGGCCAGATGAGATGCGTGATCCCTGCAATATCGTCCTTACGGCCCGACGGATCATGGCGAGAGAGCGCCAGCTGATCGGCGAAAATAGCGCGTTGCTTTGCCGGATCCCACTTGTCGCGTTGTGGCACGCTCGCCTGAACAATTCTGATGCGCACATCATCGACCAAGGGCGCAGGCGCACCGCTGAGCTGCCAGACGCCGAACACATAGAGAAGAGCGAGAGGAATGATGGCGATCGCTACACCCCGCAGCGCCGCTGGGCGCCGCGACGTGCCGCATCGTGCGTCAGCTGAAAGTACCAGAGGACTAGCGAAGATAAGAACAGTGAAAAGAGTTAGCCCGTAGATACCAAGCACCGCCGCTGACTGCATCAACGGTAACGGCCAAGTGAGTGCGTAGCCAAGAACGTTCCACGGGAACCCTGTTAACACGTGCCCACGCAACCATTCCGCGCCCGAAAGGGTGATAGCGAGAACGATGATGCGCACCACCCCCTCTGGCCACGCAAGCCGCGCGGCCGCGCAGGCTAGTGCCGTAAAGAGCGCTAGTCCCGCTGGCATCAGCGTCACGGCGAAGGGGAGCAACCATGCAAACTTATCGGCCTCCACAAGGAACGCTTCGCCGATCCAGAAGAGCCCAAAAAGAAAGTAGCCAAAGCCGAACCACCACCCAGAAGACGCAGCGCGAAGGATAGGTCGCCGTACCGCAGCGCCGTCGCACAAAGACATGACAGTGCGAAGCGGCAATCGCCTCGGGGCCTGCGCTCCAGCTCCGTCGATGAGCCAGACAAGGACGGGCAGCGTGACAAAAAGCACCGGCCAGAGAAAGAACGGCGCCATGGAAAGGACCGATAGGCTCCCCGCAACAAAGGCCACTGCGGCGCGACGCCAGCCGGACAATGAGGATATCAATTGAACGAGCGCGCCGAAGCGATCGGAGGGTGATCGCGCGCCCGTTGCAATACCGGGCTCAGAGACGCTACGTGACGGCGCCACTGTAAACCTCACGCTTGATCCGAGCCGGAAACGGCAACTGACTTTTCATCGCTTGGCTTCGGCTGATGGATCTTGACCTTTTTCAAACGCCGCGCATCAGCCTCCAATACTTCTAGCTCAAGTCCACTGGGGTGGCGCACCAGCTCGCCGCGAGAGGGGACGCGCCCTAACAGGGCGACCATCAGGCCGCCTAGAGTGTCGATATCTTCCTCCTCCTCGGGCTTGAGAAGCTTTAGCCTCAAATGCTGCTCTAATTCCCCAACGGGCGTGCGGGCAGAAGCCACCAGACCCAACTTTGGCTCTATCGTGATGAACGCCGCCTCCGCCTCGTCATGCTCGTCCTCAATTTCGCCGACGATCTGCTCGACGAGATCTTCAATGGTAACGAGACCATCCGTTCCCCCGTATTCGTCAACGACCAAGGCCATGTGGATGCGCGTCGACTGCATGCGAATCAGAAGGTTCGTCGCCGGCATCGATGGCGGAACATAGAGCACCGGGCGGCGGATTCTGGCAAGCGTGATGGGGCGGGAAAGGTCACTGCAGCCAAAATCGAGGTGTTGCGCACCACTCTGTGAGGGTTTCGCGTCTGATGGACCTTCCTCGTCCTGCGATGTTGCTTCGCGGATCAGCCAGCGAAACAAATCCTTGATGTGAATCATGCCGCGCGGGTCGTCGAGCGTTTCGTTGTAGAGTGGAATTCGTGAAACACCGGCTTCGACGAATGTGCGCAGAAGCTCCGAAAGGGGCTCGCTTTCCTCAATGGCGATGACGTCGGCGCGCGGCACGACGATGTCCTCGACGCGTAACGCCCCGAAGCGCAGCAAACGGCGCAGCATCTCGCGCTCTTCAATGGAAAAATCAGCATCCGCTTCGGGCTGTACTTTGAGGCCTGCCTCAAGAACATCACGTAAAGTCTGAGAGCGAAGGCCGAGGCGCTTCAGCAACAAAGAAAGAAAGCCGGGCATGCTTCCGGCTATGGAAGTATTTTGGGCACTTGGCCGATCGGTTTTCTCTTTGGTGGATTCAGTACTCATGGCGTTTTCGCGCGTTCTGTTTTGCGGCCGGAAGCAGTCGTTTCGTAAGGGTTGGCAATGCCGAGGCGTGCAAGAGTACGAATTTCAATCGCTTCCATGGTCTGCGCGTCTTTATCGCTCTCGTGGTCGAAGCCGAGCAGATGCAAAAGCCCGTGCACCACGAGATGCTGCAAATGGTGCTTGAAGGGTAGGTCGAGCGCTTCAGCCTCGCGCACTACTGTTTCCCCAGCGAGAATGACGTCGCCGAGAAAGTTTGCCTCAGGGCGAAAGGTGCTAGCTGGGAAGGAAAGCACGTTCGTCGGCGCCAGTTTGCCGCGATAGGTTTTGTTGAGGCGCGCCACGTGTTCATCGGAGGAAAGTGCAACACAAGCTTCGAGCTGATCACGTTCGAGCTCATATGTGGCGGCCAGCGCCTCCGTAGCCTCGGTCACAGCCTCAACAACAGAACCCTGCGATCCCCAATCACCGGCCTCGTGGACAACGTCAACGCATAAACGACTCGGAGCCTCCGAGTCAGTTGCGCCGCATCCATCGATGCTCTCGGGACTAGTGACGTTCGGTGAGGGTGCTGCTGAAGGCATCGTGGGAATAAATTCTACTTCTGCTTATCGTAGGCATCGACGATACGGGCCACGAGGTCGCGGCGCACAACGTCCGCGCCGGTAAAGTGAACCGCCTCGATGCCGGGTACGCCATCCAACAGCGTGACGGCATCCACGAGTCCGGACTTCATGCCAAAGGGCAGATCGACCTGGCTCGGATCACCGGTCACAACCATCTGCGAGTTCTCGCCAATCCGCGTCAGAAACATCTTCATCTGCATGCTGGTCGTGTTTTGTGCCTCGTCGAGAATAACATAGGCGTTGGCCAGCGTGCGCCCACGCATGAATGCCAAAGGAGCAATCTCGATGACACCGGTCTCAAGCCCTCGTTCCACCTTCTCCGGCGGCAGCAAATCGTAGAGCGCATCATAAAGAGGTCTCAGGTACGGGTCGATCTTTTCACGCATGTCGCCCGGCAGAAACCCCAAACGCTCACCGGCCTCGACGGCCGGCCGCGACAGGATGATGCGCTCGATCGATCCACGCTCAAGACATTGGGCGGCGTAGGCAACAGCAAGGTAGGTCTTGCCCGTGCCGGCGGGGCCAAGACCAAAAACGAGGTCGACTTTATCCAACGCACGCATGTAGGTGCTTTGCGCCGGCGTGCGCGCTTTGACGACGCGACGCCGTGTTGCGATCTGCGCTTGCCCGGTGTCCGGCTCCACCTCATCGCGCGCATGGCGGATGAGACCGTCGAAATCGCCTGCTCCGATGTGCTGCCCTTCGCTAACCCGGGCGTAGAGCTTCTCCAACACGTCTCGCGCAATGTCACAGGCTGCTCCCGAGCCATTTAGGATGACAACGTTGCCGTGAGCATGCGCTTCGATGCCGAGGCGGTCCTCGATCAGCGCCAGGTGGCTATCGTATTCTCCCAGGAGCTTTGTCAGATGCCGGTTATCCTCGAACGGCACCACGACGCGCTTGCTGGAAATCTGTACGTTGGGGGTCCTCCCGGGTCGGGGGACGGCGCTCCCGCGAAATGCTGCCAATAGAGGCTCCAGTTTTCGACCGCTTCGAATCGTGATTCAATCCCAGGTAGCCTACCACATTGTTTCGGCATAGCTGCCGGGGCACCAAGAATCGAACGTGGCGTCACAATACGTACGCGATCAAGCCGGACATATGACACCTGCCAAACTATTGGTACCACAGCCCGAAATTTCAACCGGCCGGATTTGGCCCAGCACTTCAGGCGCGGCCTCAGCGTGGACGGCCTGTAGATAAGGTGAACGGCCTACGAGTTGCCCCGGGCGCCGTCCTGGCTTTTCGAACAAAACGGGGAGCGTTTGACCCACACAGTGTGCGTTGAATGCGGATTGTTGGCGATCGAGCAGTTCTTGTAGACGGAGTAGGCGGTCCGTCTTTACCACGTCAGGCACCTGATCATCGAGCTTTCCAGCCTGCGTGCCAGGCCGCGCGCTGTACTTGAAGGAATAAGCCTGTGCAAACCCCACCTCGAGTATGAGCGCTATCGTCTCTTCAAATTCGGCTTCGGTCTCGCCGGGGAAACCGACAATAATGTCAGTCGACAGGGCAATTCCGGGCCGCGCGGCGCGGATGCGGGCAACGAGATCGACGTACTCTTTGATAGTGTGCTTGCGGTTCATCGCCGCCAGGATGCGATCGGAGCCGGCTTGGAAGGGCAGATGCAGGTAAGGCATCAGCTTTTCTTCCTCGCCATGAGCTTCGATGAGATCATCGCTCATGTCACAAGGGTGGCTCGTGGTGTAGCGCAGCCGCTCAATGCCGTCGATCTGAGCAAGATGGCGGATCAATTGCGCCAAAGACCATGAGGCTCCGTCCGGTCCCTGACCGTGGTAGGCGTTGACGTTCTGACCCAAAAGAGTGATCTCGCGCACACCACCGGCCGTCAACTTGCGCGCTTCGGACGCGACATCGGCAACCGAGCGCGAATACTCCATACCGCGTGTGTAGGGGACCACGCAAAACGTGCAGAACTTGTCGCAACCCTCCTGCACAGTGAGGAAGGCGGTCACCCGGTGCGACGGCGCGCGTTCAGGCAAGTGCGCAAACTTCTTTTCTTCCGGAAAGGCTGTATCGACCACCGACTTTGAGCACGTTTTCGCTTGGTCGATAAGCTCAGGCAGACGGTGATAGCTTTGCGGGCCAACAACGAGATCGACGATGGGCGCGCGTGCGATGATCTCCGCCCCTTCGGCCTGGGCAACACAGCCCGCAACCGCCACGACTGTTTCCCGGCCAACGGCGCTGCGCGCGTCCTTCACTTTGCGGACGCGACCGAGCTCGGAATAGACCTTTTCTGCCGCCTTCTCGCGAATGTGGCATGTATTGAGGATGACGAGGTCGGCGTCCTCAATCGCACTGGTTTCCGAGTAGCCTTGCGCGACGAGCGCCTCGTTCATACGCTCAGAATCATAGACGTTCATTTGGCAACCGAACGTCTTGATGAACACCTTTGGTGCAGGCTGCCCCGTATCGACGTCGGACATGGCCGCAAACGGCGATTCTAAGTCAGCACCGTCGTCATCGTTCGAATCTGCAGGCAGCCGATCTTGCATTGCATCCACACGCCTAGCTTTATGTTGCATGGCAGCATTGTCGAGGCGGTTTGTCCAGCTTTGGCCTGCAAATACTAAGCCAGAGGGTTATCAAAGCCACTTCTGCTGTGGCTTCTTTGCGGGCCGCCGCGCGACCGGTGCGGAAGAACCTGCAAGCGGAGCCGAAATGGTAAGCGGCTCGTGAGCCAACCTGTTGCGCAAGATTCGCACGACGTTTTCGCGAACTTGTGCCTCGCTGTGACGTGCCAAGTGCTTACGGTCGGCAAATTCGGCCAGCGGTACCGGCGGCCCGATGCGGATGTGGACATCGAGTGGGCCGGCCTTCAAAAGGCGCCACGCATGGCTGCGCATTTCCATGTCCCCGTACCAACCAATCAACGGCCGGTCGGCGCGGCCAAGCGGGATGCCGTAGAGCCTCGTGTAAACGAGCGAGAGTGTCTGCACGACGGCGTCGGGTGCATTCTCACCGCTCTTGCCCGAGGGCTTCGCCGCTGCGAACAGCGAGGTCATGAAGGGTAATACACTGTTGCCGTCGCTTGATGTCCCTTCCGCGAACAGCACCAATGTATCACTTTGTGTGAGCCGCCTTAGGATCTCATCGGTGGCCTGCCCGACCGCGGTACGACGCGTGCGATCAACAAACACAGAGCGCTGCAAACGTGCGAGCGAGGAGACAAACGGCCACTCGCCCACCTCCTTCTTGGCTATGAATGACACGGGCGCGACCGTGGATAGCACCGGGATGTCGAGCCATGACGTGTGATTTGACACGAGCAGGACGGGCCGGTCGCACGCGAGTTCGCCTTCGATTGTAAAGCGTATTCCGAGCAGGCGGCAGACGTTTCGGTGATACCAGTTGGGAAAGCTGCGTGCGAGCCGCGGGCTAAAGCGCAAAAAAGCTGCCTGGACCGGCATAAGCGGAAGTGTAAATGCGAAAAAGCCAACCAGAATTGTCCCGCCCCTCAATGCTCCCATTACGCCTCTCCAGATGCGATCGCTTGATTCTTATTTTTTCTTCGCGGGTTTGGCGCGAACACCATAGAGCTCAAGCCGATGGCCAACGAGCTTGAAACCGAGTTCGCGTGCAATCCGCTCTTGTAGGGCCTCAATCGCTTCGTTGCGAAACTCGATGACACGTCCCGACTCGACATCGATGAGGTGATCATGGTGACCGCGTGCTGCTTCCTCGTAGCGCCCGCGCCCAAGGCCGAAATCGTGTCGCTCTAGAATGCCCTTGTACGCAAAGAGCTTCAGTGTCCTGTAGACGGTGGAGAGAGAAATTCGGCAATCGATCTCGTTAGCACGCCGATGAACCTCTTCCACGTCGGGGTGATCCTTTGCAGCACATAACACACGCGCGATCACCCGGCGCTGCCCGGTCATCCGCAGGCCCTGTTTGGCACACACGAGCTCAATACTGTTCAAGACTCTGTCGCGCATTTCGGACATGCAGCAGCGGCCGATCCAGCTGGCGCCCTGTTCACCCTACCCTATGAGGGCGTGACCCTATCATGGCGTGCTTGTTATATGAGTGTGTCTCTGGCCCGTCTACCAGTGCCTGCGCTCCCTTTCTTAAAGTTGGAGAGCGAGAAGGACGGCGTCGACCGGCTGAACGCCCGGCATATGATAGTAATCCTTGCGACGACCGACTTCGGCGAAGCCGAGGTTTTCATATAGCGCAATTGCCGCTGCGTTGTCCTCAGCGACCTCCAAATAGATCCGCTTTGCCTCGGCGCGCGTTGCCGCGCGCGCCAAGCCTTCGATCATGGTTCGCGCAAGGCCACGGCGCTGCCATTCAGGTGCGACGCCAATGGATAGAATCTCCGCCTCGTCGGCTGCCAATTGGCCAATGATAAAGCCCGCCATCGCTTTGGGCTCGCGCATCTGAGCAACCAGCGCCGCGGCAGCGGGGTGCTCGATCAACTCGTCGATGCTTTTGCGATCCCACGACGGATTGAAGAGTTTAGCATGTAGCGCTGCAATCTCCGTCACGCGGTCGGAACTCGCCCACAAAAGGCTGACGTTTTTCGGGTCGAGCCCGGCGTCTTTCATTGAACTCATGGCTAGACTCGCGCAATGGCTTTGCCGTCCTGCGGTTTGGCATCAGGAGGGCGGAGATAGAGGGGGACAAGCGCTCCTTCGACGACGAGAAGCGCGGGTGCCATAAACGCTAATGTGGTGGCCTCTGGCAGCAAATCAGCAAAGTTTGCGGAGACTTCCCTTCCCCGTTGCGTCGCTGCGGCCGCGATCGTTTCCGCTGCGGATCCGGCAATAATTAGCGGCCCGTCGCCCCCGACTCTGGAAGCTTCATCGATAGAAAGCAACATGGGTGGCGACTTCGGGTCTAACCTGCCCGTCCCGAAAAGCTGCACATAAACCTGATCGCGTCGCGCATCGACCGCAATGGCGAGATCACCATCCGGCCCGCTACGACCTAATGCGCCAGCAGCAACCTCGGCCATGACGGCAAGACTCGTGGTGCTGACAATCTCAATTTGTGTCGCAAGTGCCAGACTACGGGCCGCTGCGATACCGATGCGCGTCCCCGTGAATGTACCCGGTCCGATGGTGACGGCGATACGATCGATATCGGCGAAAGCCACGCCGGCGCGTCTCATCGATTCGTCGACAAAAGGTATGAGCTTCTCTGCGTGACCAGTCGCGAAGCGCTCACTGACACTGGCAAGCTCGGTTATGCCGCCGTCGCCATCGGGTCGGGCAACGCACACGGAACACGCATCAAAACAGGTATCGAAAGCCAAAATGTTCATAGACATAAATCTATATGCGGCGCATTCGAGTTTCACCACGCGAAAATGCCGCGCCACGCCATCACTTGTGCATCAGATGACTTTTGCCATCTCATGGAACTCAAAGCGCGGCGAACGCGGCCGAACGCCAGTGGGATCGCCGTATCCGAGGTTGCACAAGAAATTCGATCTTATGCTCGTGCCAGCGAAGAACTCTTTATCGACGCCACCGTTGTCGAAGCCGGATATGGGCCCGCAGTCGAGCCCCAGCGCGCGTGCTGCCAGAATGAGGTAGCCGCCTTGCAGCGTGCCGTTACGAATGGCCGTCTCTTGGATCTTCTCGGGATTTCCGGCAAACCAGCTCCTGGCATCCGTATCCGGAAAAAGCTTCGGCAGATGCTCATAGAATTCCATGTCGCAACCAACAATGGCGCATACCGGCGCCTCCATCGTCTTATCGCGATTGCCCTCGCTCAGGTGCGGCTCGAGGCGCCCCTTTGCATCCTTCGACTTCACGAAGAGAAACCGCGCAGGCGAACAGTTGGCGCTGGTTGGCGCAATGATCAGAAGTTGGACAAGCTGTTGCAGTACGCTATCGGGGACATCCCTTGGGTCCCATTTGTTATGCGTACGGGCATCCAGAAAAACCTGGCGAAGGGCGGCATCATCGATCGGATTCGACATGAGCGGCTCCGTTGACGAGAAAACTGGCTGCTATCCTAACGAAAAACCCCGCCGACAGGGCGGGGTTTCACGATCTCGTTCCGCATTGCCTCAAACGGCCTGAACTTCCTGCACTTCAGGGCAGAAGTGGCGCAGCAGATTCTCGATGCCATGACGCAGCGTCGCGGTCGAGCTGGGGCAACCTGCGCAGGCGCCGCGCATATGCAGATAGACGATACCATCGCGAAAGCCAGAGAACGTTATGTCTCCGCCATCCTGGGCGACGGCGGGCCGTACACGAGTTTCCAAAAGCTCCTTGATCGTCGCAACGACCGCCTCGTCCTTGGGGTCGATAGAACTTTCTAGTTTATCGTTGGCACCATCCTCAGCAACGATAGGCGCTCCTGAGACGAAGTGCTCCATGATCGCGCCGAGAATCATCGGTTTGAGGTGCTGCCATTCGGCGTCGCCTTTAGTCACCGAGATGAAGTCAGAGCCCAAGAAAACACCTTTCACGCCGTCGATATCAAACAGGCGCGTTGCAAGCGACGAAGCAAGCGCCTCGCTCTTTTCGCGGAAGTCGGCCGTGCCTTCTGCGAGCACCGACTTGCCGGGGATGAACTTGAGGGTTGCCGGATTGGGCGTCGCCTCAGTCTGAATGAACATCGTCAATTGCCTCCATACTGGCTAGGCGCCCGTGCCCGCTTCATGGGCACTTTTGCCCATGAGCTTCTTAGAATTACTCTAAAGATAGTCCGCCGCGACCAGAATTTCGAGAGCCTTTGTGAAGTTGCTCACGCCAAAGCTTGAATATCCTCTAGATCCAGGGTCCCGGGCACGATCGTGACCGGGATGGGGAAGCTAGCGACCGCGGTGCCGGCGGCCAGCGACGCCACGAGGGGGCCGGGACCCGCCGGGTCCGTCGACGCACCCAGGACGAGGACGGCGATATCTTCGTCCTCGTCAATCAGCTTACGGATCTCCTCGCCCTTGGCACCTTCGCGGATGACATCCTCTGAGGCCACATCCTCAAACCCTGCCAGGTTGAGCTTGCGCCGTAACATGCGGAAAAGCGCCTTGGCCTTTGTCGTTTCCTCTTCAACCTGCTGCTGGCGCACGTTGATCCAGTGCTGGAATTCCTGAGGTACGATCATGTAGAGCATGACGAGCGAGCCCGACGAGCGTTGGATACGGCTCGCGGCGTAGTAAAGAGCACAATCCGCCTCCTGGCTCTCGTCAACGATGAGCAGGAATTTGCGGAAGTGGCCTGCTTCGAAAGAGCGGCGCTTCTTCTTCATGTTCATTTGGCCATGCTGCCACGAGGTGATGACGCCGACAATACGGCCGTTCCTAGCAGCCGCGCGGCGCCGTCAGCCAATCCGCTCTGATATGGCACCAGCTTCAACTGGGCTAGCGCCTCATGCTCATGTGCGAACAAAGCCAACAATGTCCTTTACCTTATTGATCACAGGCCGGGCAATCGCGCGCGCGCGCGCGGCGCCATCAGCGAGGATGCGGTCGATCTCACCTTCGTCGGCCAAGAGGTGCTCGATTTCCACTGCGATAGGCACAAGCCGCGTTACGCATAGCTCCGCGAGCGCCTTCTTAAATACGGAAAATTGCGCACCGCCGAACTCTTTGAGCACATCAGCCTTCGCCTTGCCTAACAACGCCGCGTAGATACCAACAAGGTTCTCCGCCTCGGGGCGGCCTTCTAATCCCTTCTCTTCGGAGGGAAGCGCTTCAGGGTCGGTCCGGGCCTTTTGGATCTTCTTGGCGATTGTATCGGCATCATCTGTGAGGTTGATGCGCGATAGTTCCGAAGACTCCGATTTCGACATTTTCTTGGTGCCGTCACGCAGGCTCATGACGCGCGCTGCGAGTCCTGTGATGACCGGTTCAGGCTGTGGAAAAAAGATGCCGTCCTCATAGCCGGCCTTCTCGATCCACGGCCCGAAGTCGTTGTTGAACTTCTGCGCTATGTCGCGGGCCAGTTCTAAGTGTTGTTTCTGGTCGTGTCCGACAGGAACGTGCGTGGCCTGGTAAGCAAGAATGTCGGCCGCCATTAGGTCGGGATAGACGTAGAGCCCCACGGACGCGTTCTCGCGGTCCTTGCCGGCCTTCTCCTTGAATTGGGTCATGCGATTGAGCCAACCGAGGCGCGCAACGCAGTTGAAGACCCAGGCAAGCTCGGCGTGCTCGGAGACCTCGCTCTGGTTGAACAAAATGCTGCGTTTAGGGTCGAGGCCCGAGGCGATATAGGCAGCCGTTACTTGGCGGATGGCCGATCTCAACTGATCGGGATCCTGCCATACGGTGATCGCGTGCATATCGACCACGCAGTAGATGCACTCGTGCGTCTCCTGCAGCTTGATCCACTGCAGCATGGCGCCGAGATAATTGCCCAGGTGCAGGCTGCCCGTAGGCTGCATGCCGGAAAAGACTCGCTCCTGAAATGCCATGGGTCTCCCTCCTCGGCCGGCGCGCGTTATCGCGTGTGGACGCACGCCGCGCAAGCCCCGGCAATCATCGGTCTAGAGCAAGATCGTTCTTGATGGAATCACTTGACCTTCGCCCGGGAGGTCTCCAACAAGAACGTGAATTTTACTCTAAATCAAAAGTGTAGAGACTGATTCACGTTTCACTTGGACGCGCTTGAGTCGTGTCCAAGTGAAACGATCAGGCTCTAAATGGGACCGGGCGGAGAGCGGCGGCCTAAGAAGCCACGAAGCTCGCGCAAATCGAGGGCGCCGGTCGCAAACACGGCCAGCGCATAGACTGCGAACCCCGAGCCCAGCAGAGCGGCAAAGGCCGCGAAACGCGCCAGCGAAGGTGTGGCAGCACCAAAGGTCTCCCCTAGAGCGCTCGACACGAACCAAAGAAATAGGCCCATCGCGGCGCTTGAGAGCACAATCAGGGGAAGCGCACGGCGCACGCGCGCATCGGCATGGAAGTGGCCACGCCTGACGAGCGTGGTGAAGAGCAGTCCGGCATTGAGCCAGCCGCCCAGTGTAGTGGCCACGGCGATGCCGAGGTGCGGCATCAGACCATAAGACCGGAACAAAAAGAACAAGGCGATCGACCCGAGAGTATTGGCGGTCAGGCTAATGACCGCATATCGCATCGGCGTCTTGGTATCCTCGCGTGCAAAGTAAGCTGGCGAGAATACCTTGATCATCACGAATGATGGCAAACCGAGCGCAAAGATGCCGAGCGCATAGGCTGTCGGTGGCGTATCGGCGGCGGCAAACGCCCCCCGCTCAAACAGCCCGGCAACGATTGGACCAGGCACCACGGCGAGCGCAACGGCTGCCGGCACCGTCAGCAACATAGCGAATTCCAAGGAGCGGTTCTGACTGTCCATAACCGCTTCGTGGTTTTCCGCACGCAGATGCCGCGCCACGCTTGGAAGCAAGACGATGCCTATCGCTATGCCAACGATCGCAAGAGGCAGTTCGTATACGCGATCCGCATAGTAGAGGTACGACACCGCGCCGTTTTGCAATGACGCAATGACGGTTCCGATAACGATATTGATCTGCGTGACGCCACCGGAAATCACACCAGGAATTCCAAGTTGAATCAGACGGCGTACTCCGTCCGTCATTCGCGGCCAGCGCAGCCTTAGCGCAATGTTGTTGCGCCGCACGCCATAAAGCAGAAGGCAGAGCTGCAGCAGGCCCGCCACGAACACGCCCCACGCCTGAATGATCCCCGCCTTCGGGTCATTCTGTAGCCCGAGCGAGATGACGATGAGCGTCGCTGCCATCATGGTGAGGTTTAAGACGATCGAGACGCTGGAGCTTTCAACGAATTTACCGAGCGAGTTGAGCACGCCGGAAAGCAGCGCAACGAGCGACATGCACAGCAAGTACGGCATCGTGATGCGCGTGAGTAGCACCGCAAGGTCGAACTTGTCCGGCGTCTCTATAAAGCCCGGTGCAAGGCCGTACATGAGGATGGGCATCGAAAGCTCAGCGACAATCGTGATCGCCAGAATGATGAAAATGAGCCCGGACATCGCCTCTTCGGCGAAGGCACGCGCCGCCTCGCGGCCCTCGCCGTCCAGGCGCTTGGCGAACAACGGCACGAATGCCGCATTAAAGGCGCCCTCGGCGAACAAGCGGCGAAAAAGGTTGGGAAACCGGAAAGCAACGAAAAAGGCGTCCGCCACCGGACAGCTACCCAGCGTGGCGGCGATGAGAATATCGCGCAGGAAGCCGAATACGCGGCTCAGCAGCGTTAGGCCGCCGACGGTGGCGAAGGAGCGATAGAGCCTCATGAGTGCCTCATGGGCCGTGACCGGTAACGGAGCGGCGCGGCGAGGGCAAGGACCTTTGGCGCCTCGTGGCGCTCGTGGTCCTGGGCATCGGGCGGTCCTGCAGCGCTCCAGCGGAGCCGGCGCGGTTACCAGCAGCGGCGCTGTCATCGGCGGGATCGCCTAGATGGCCCACCCTTATTGGCCGATTCTGCACAGGATTTCTTATAGCATTGTCGTCCGCACACGCCGCAATGCGCCCACTTGGATGCAGAATGTCTTTGGGGCACCTCGAAAAATATCCCATTCGCCGATTTATGCGAGTCTGATGCCTGACAGATTGATTCGGGCGGGGCACGATGGCGCAGATTGGGTTTTTCGATTCCGACAGGCGGCTTGAGCTTCTGTCGAAGAAAGGTGATCGGCTTGAGGCGATCGAC
>JAAERO010000059.1 GCA_024230315.1 Hyphomicrobium sp. | reverse complement strand
TTCTCATCGATCCAGTCATCGAGGCATTCGGGCAACAGCGTCGATTGCCCGCGATCCGTCCCTGCAATGAAGCGCTTCATGAATTCCCCCGCCGATTCAGCAAGAGAATCATAGCAGGCCACGCGTTTTTACGCAGCCAGGGTCGATAGTGTTGCATAACTCTGGTTGAGATCGTGTGCGAACAGTGATTCCGTCGTGTTGAGGGCACAAGCGAGGGAGCATCACGATGATGGGGCGGTTGGATCAGCGGCAGGGGCAGTTTTTCTATTCTTTCGATCTCGATGAGGCCGTGCCGGATGATCATATGGTTCGCCGGATAGCTGCGGTACTTGATCTTGGCTGGGTCCACGAGGCACTTGAGCCGCGCTATTCCAATACGTGCCGTCCTTCTATCGATCCCGAATTCATGCTGCTGATGCTGATCCTCGGCTATGTGCTTGCCATCCGCTCGGAACGCCAACTGGCCCGCGAGATTCAGGTCAATCTGGCGTATCGATGGTTCTGCGGTTTGGGGATCGAAGACAAGGTGCCGGTGAACCAGAGACTCTCGTAGTTCAATGACCATAATACGCATTGCGCCTGTAATCCCCAGGAATATGGGGGCTTCGTGTCTAAGAGGAGCTTTGGATACCCGCTTTGATACCCGCTTTTTCCGTTGATGCTCTGCTAATGAGCCAAATTGAGCCGGGTGCCTTTTTCACTTCATAGGCTGCCTAGCCAACCCCGTAGTCGAGCGCAAATCTCCGGCCCGGTGATCTTCATATATGTAAAGTCAATGTGGATCGAGCGTCCAACTAGGCGCTGTCTTCAAGACCGTTGTGCCAGATGGGTGATAGGCAACTAGGCTGCTAGTGGGCGCGGACGCTATGGACGATGCAATGCCCCGCCACTCTCGGTGTTGATCGGCCCCCACCGAGTGGTCCAAGTAGAATGTTAGTGCAGGGTTGGCCGCAAGGCTAGGGCGAGTGGGGCCGTTAGTTCCTATTCGCCATCAACCAAGCGATAGGGCTCCGCGCGAAATTGCGTTAAGCCGACAAACCCGCCCAAGCCTGATGCCCCGCTCTTCAGCCCGAGAAAGGCGAGGCGGCGAAACGATGCGCCAAGCGGCCAGAGGAGCAGCAAGGGTAACAGCATCGCGCTGCGCATCAGGCGAAGCAGGTTCTTCGGCGTCCGCTTAATGAACGTCAGTATGAAACCGCGGCGTTGGAGTTCGCCCTCAGTTGCATTCGTCGCAACGCGAAAGACGCGCGCTAGTTGCCAGCTTAGGCGGAGCCGAGACGGGGGAACGGATTCTGAGACCACCGCCGACTGTTCCCATACAATGCGGGCACCCCGCTGGGTCGCTCTATTGAAAAAATCTGAATCCGAGCCCCCGGTGAAGCGAAAGCGCGTGTCAAATCGAAGTCCAAGCCCGGATACTTCGAGAAGCGAATGGTGGAACATCACATTATTGGTCGAGGCCGTTCGAAGAGTCTCACCGTTTTCCCGTACTGCTAATGACCGGCGCGGGAACCAGTCGGGAGTCTCTGCAGGATATTCTTGTCGTGACGGGCCTTGGACAACATCGACCCCAAAATGCCCAGCGCGATGACACATCCGCACGAGCCAATCCTGCTCGGCGACTTCATCATCATCAATGAAGGCGATCCATTCCGCCCCCAACGCCCGTGATGCTTCGATCGCCGCGTTTCGGGCGAACGGGATACCAAGCTCCGTCTCATTTACGTATTCAATTGGATAGGGGGCACTTTTTTCGACCTCGGCAACAATGTCGATGC
>JAAERO010000058.1 GCA_024230315.1 Hyphomicrobium sp. | reverse complement strand
TTGCGTCCAAGGCGTTGCAAGACGGCCTGAGGGCAACGCAAAGGCCGCCGCGAAGGCGGCAGACCAGCATCGCAACCGCGCGCCTGACGCCGCGCCGCCGGCACCCACAAAGCCAAAAGCGCCATTGTTCGAGGTGCCCTTGGGTCAATAGCGGACATCGAAGGCCAGACCCGAGACTGCAACCAATCCTAACTTTTAAACTGGTACCGCTTTGTGGGACAGCCAGGTGCCTAGACTACTAAGTTCGGATTATCGGCTTGCTCTTCCCCATAAAGATGGATTCGGTCGACGCTACGAACGAGGGAACGGAGCGCGAAGGTGCTTTAAAGGGGTGCCAGCAGAATGAAACCCGGTTCAGCGGCGGCGCGTGAGCGCCGTCCACTGCAACCGGTTGTTAGCTGGGGCTGGTCAACGAGCCGTTACTTGTCGCCCGCGCCTCTGGTTATCGCTTCCATCACGCGGTCGAGGTTGAAGCTGCCGGGCGCCTGGCGTGGCGGAAACTCTGCAGCCATTTAGCGATATAAGCGCCGGCGGGCGCGATCATGAACATGTGATCCGCCCACCAGTGATTGTAGTCTATGCTTTCATGCTCGGCGCGCTCGAATGGATCCATGCGCAAATTGGTCAGCATCGGCGCACGCAGTGCCTCGAATGGCTTTCTCCAGACGTCAATTCCTACGGCGTTCTGCCTCAGGGATGTGGCCTTCCAGTTGTTGTAACGCAGCGCCGCGACGTTACCGTCGTCGGTCCAGTAGACGAACTCATGGCGCGGCCACTCGGCCTCTCCCTTGAGCGCGGGCATCAGGTTGTAGCCGTCGAGGTGGACCTTGTAGGTCATGTCGCCGACCTTCCTGCCCTTCAGCAGGTCGTCTATCACGTTGGGATCGCCCGCTGCCGCGAGCAGCGTGGGCAGCATGTCTTCGTGCGAGCCGATCTCGTTGTTGGCCGTGCCGGGCTTGACGACGCCGGGCCAACGGATCGCGGTCGGCACGCGGAAGCCGCCCTCCCATTGCGTGGCCTTCTCGTTGCGGAACATCGTGGTTCCACCGTCGGGCCAGGAGAAAAATTCCGCGCCGTTGTCGGTGGAGTACATGACGATGGTGTTGTCTTCCACGCCCAGTTCCTTGAGCTTGGCGAGCAACTGGCCCACCAATGCGTCGTGCTCGACCATGCCGTCGGCGTAAACGCCGAGACCGGTCTTGCCCACGGACGCAGGCTTGAGGTGCGTCCAGACGTGCATGCGGGTGCTGTTCCACCAGATGAAGAACGGCTTTTTGTCCTTGACGGCCTTATCCATGAAGTTAAGCGCCGCGGTGGTGACTTCCTCGTCCACCGTTTCCATGCGCTTCTTGGTCAGCGGGCCGGTATCTTCGATCTTCTGTGTGCCGTCGGGCAGCGCCCAGGAATGAATCACGCCGCGCGGGCCGAACTTCTTCTTGAACTCCGGGTCCTTCGGGTAGTCGGGATGCTCCGGCTCCTCCTCTGCGTTCAAGTGGTAGAGGTTGCCGAAAAACTCATCGAACCCATGATTGGTCGGCAGCATCTCGTCGCGGTCGCCGAGGTGGTTTTTGCCGAACTGGCCGGTCACGTAGCCCTGCGCCTTGAGCAGCCCAGCGATGGTCGGGTCCTCCTTCTTCATGCCTTCCGGCGCACCGGGTAGTTCCGACCTTGGTCAGGCCGGTGCGCATGGGTGATTGGCCAGTGATGAAGGCAGCGCGGCCGGCCGTGCAACTCTGCTGGCCGTACCAGTCAGTGAACAGAACGCCTTCTTCGGCGATGCTGTCGATGTTCGGCGTCCTGTAGCCCATAATGCCCTGGTTGTTGGCACTGATGTTGAAGCCGCCGATGTCGTCACCCCAGATGATGAGGATGTTGGGCTTGTTGGTTGTTTGGGCCATGGCCGGCGCGATGAACGCGAAGGCGATCGTCAGCAACCAAACAAGTGATCTTGTGACTGAGTACATAGACATAACTTTACTCCGCAATACCCGAACGTTTGTCCGCAACGCCGAGCGCTCAGGGTGCCGAACGCGCGAATTCTCGAACACAGCGACAACTGTCATCGCGCTGCTCATCAACATGGGCGTCGAATAATATGCAGCGTACGGGGCTTCGAGCTTTGATCAACGTGAACTAAAGTCGACAAGGAGCCGGATGGTGAACGGAAGCCATCTAACGATGAGCATATCTCCGTCCAATGTCCGCTTTTGGCACTTAGCGGACATTTCTCAGGTCCGGCCGAATGTCCGCTCTTGGGGGTAAAGCGGACATTGCTGACGTGTTCCTCCGACATCCGGTGTTGGCCGATAGAGTCAACTTCGGTACAGGCGGCTCAATCTAATGCCGCAAACTGCAGGGGTGTGATCTCGTCGTTTCTTGGTTCGCACCGACTCACAAGATCGGCGTCCAATGCTATGAAGCTCTTAGACGTTCGGTCCGCGGCTTTCGCATCGCTAAATCCTCCGCCTTCAAGTTCGTGTATCGGCGCAGCATTTTCCAATCCTTATGCCCGGTGACAAGCGCAACTTCTGGAATCTGATAGCCGGCTTCGAAGAGGCGGCTTGCCGTTTCATGCCGCAGTCCCGTGGCCACGGCGAAGCGAACGATCCGCGCAACCGGTATCGTTTGCCGCAGTTTGTTTTCGAGGTGTGTGAGAATTCGATCGAGTTCGTCGGGTGAGGGCCTGCGACAGCGTTCCTGACCTTTCCCAACGAGACCAAGTCGTTTTAGCGCCACGCGCGCCAGATCAACGGGTTCTGGGCTGATCGCGATGCCATGAACGGCGGAGGCATGGACCAAAACCGTACGGATGTAACCAAGTTCCATACTGATGGTTGCGGGACCAGCACCATTGGCCGCTCTGCGTCTCGCGTACGAGATCAGGCACTCGCGTGTCATGGCATTCAGTTTGACGCGGCCGAGCGATGATTTGAGTTTGTCGAGGCAATAGGCCTTGCTTCGGCGTGGCGCGCGGCCCACTTCGCACATATCGGCGATATGCAATTCGATGGCCTCGGCTAAGGTTGTGGGGTTGGGGCCCACGGCAGCACCTATCGTCTGGCCGAGATCGACCCGGCGTTCGATGTCACGCGCCCAGCGCTGGGCATCAGCCTGCGCACGAAATGTGCTAGAGGCGTACTGCCCATTGCGGCGGACCTGGGCGCGCCATGAGCCGGATTTTAATTTGTTGATTGTCGCCATGACCGTGTGCGCTACGTGTGCAGTGAGGATGCGAAAGGATGCGGATGCGTGCGAACAGAAGTGCACACGTGTGCAGTCTAGCTCTCGGGTTCAATAGGAAGAACCGTGCAAAATCAATCACATAGATTCTGTGTGGCCCCTATGATGGATTGGACGGACCGGCATTGCCGCGCCTTCCATCGGCTGCTGACGCGCAGGGCGCTTCTTTACACGGAGATGTTGACCGCCCCGGCCGTCATTCATGGCGACCGCGCGCGGCTTCTGGCGTGCGATGCGAGTGAGCATCCCGTCGCTCTACAACTCGGGGGCAGCGATCCTAACGCGCTTGCCGAGGCAGCAGAGATTGGTGTTGGCTTTGGTTACGACGAGATCAATCTCAACGTGGGCTGTCCTTCTGATCGCGTGCAGGAGGGACGCTTTGGTGCGTGCCTCATGGCAGAGCCGCACCTTGTTGGCGAATGCGTTGCGGCGATGCGCGCGCGCGTCGCGGTCCCCATTACGGTCAAGTGCCGTATCGGTATCGACGATCAAGATAGCGAAGACGACCTGCAAAGATTTATTGCGACGGTTGCGAGCGCAGGGTGCAGCACATTTATTGTGCACGCACGCAAGGCGTGGCTCGAAGGGTTATCACCAAAGCAGAACCGAGAGGTGCCCCCGCTTGACTATGCACGCATCTATCGCCTCAAGGCGTCGCGCCCGGACCTGACCATCATTCTCAACGGCGGCATCGCCGATCTGGATGAAGCCGAGCAGCATCTTGCACATGTTGATGGTGTGATGCTCGGACGCGCGGCCTACCAAACGCCATATCTTCTCGCTGAGGTCGACCGGCGATTCTTTGGCGGTGAAGAGCCGGTTGCCTCACGCGCCGAAGTGCTCGAAGCACTCATGACTCATACGGCACGCCATCTGGAACGCGGCGGCCGCCTCAACAACGTCGTACGTCACGTGCTTGGCCTCTATCATGGTCAGCCTCGGGCCCGTGCCTACCGGCGGCACTTGAGCGAGAACGCAGTGAAGGAGGGTGCCGGCCTCGACGTTCTGCATGAAGCACTGTGTATCGCCGAGCCATCGCATCGATTGATTGCCGCGGCGGCGGAGTAGGGAGCGCTGAGAGATGGAACTGGCGGTGACGCCGGCTGAGCTTGCCGCGGTCGTCGTCGCACTCATTGCGGCCGGTATCGTCGCGGGCTTTCTTGCTGGGCTCCTTGGCATTGGTGGCGGCGGCGTTTTGGTCCCGGTGCTCTACGAAGTCTTTGGCGTTCTTCACGTTGATCCTTCGATCCAAATGCACCTGACGCTTGGCACCACGCTTGCCATCATTGCTCCGACTGCACTCCGGTCGTTTGCTGGTCATCGCGCCAAGGACTCGGTGGACACGCAGGTCCTCCTACGTATGGGCCCCTGGATTGTTGCAGGTGTCGTTGCCGGCATTCTAATCGCGAATGTTTCAAGTGGCACCACGCTGAAGTGGGTGTGGGCGATCGCAGCAAGCCTGTTTGCGCTTAAACTGGCGTTAGGTCGGGAAGACTGGACACTTGGCGATCGTCTGCCCTGCCGGCCTTGGCTAGAGGTCGTTTCATCGTCGATCGGCTGCCTCTCCACGCTAATGAGTATCGGTGGCGCGACGTTTGTCGTGCCGTTTCTCACGCTCTACGGCCGGCCCGTTCTTAGAGCAGTTGCCACGGCGAGCGGTATTGGTCCGATGATCGCGATCCCAGGAGCGCTCGGCTACATTTGGGTGGGTTGGGGTGCCGAAAACCTTCCTCTCTTCTCGCTGGGTTATGTCAGCCTGATCGGCGCCGCGATCATCATTCCTGCGAGCGTTTTTGCCGCGCCATTCGGCGTTCGCGTTGCGCACAGCATTCCGCGGCGGCGGCTCGAATTGGCTTTCTCCGTCTTTCTAGCCAGCGTTGCTGTACGGTTTTTTGTCGATCTATTGGGGTGAGCGGGGAGCCGGCGACCGGCTCATATGGCGAGCTTCTGATTGTATTCGCCGACCTCGCCGAACTTTGAAAGCTCTGCATCAATGTCGGCAAAGATCGCCTTCATGTTGGATTCCGACGTCGGACTTTCGACGACGACGACAAGCTCAGGCTTATTGGATGAGGCGCGTACCAGTCCCCACGTTCCATCTTCCAGCACGATGCGGACACCATTGACAGTGATGAGTTCGCGGATCTTCTGGCCCGCAATCTGTGCACCGTCTGCGGCGAGCTTCTTGTAGTGCTCCACCACCTGGTCGACGACGCCATACTTCTCCTCGTCGGCGCAGTGGGGCGACATGGTGGGGGACTGCCACGTCTTGGGCAGCGCGTTCTTCAAGTCCGCCATCGTCTTTCCGGGATTGTGGTCGAGCATGTCGCACACGGCAAGCGCGGCGACGATGCCGTCATCGTAGCCGCGCCCCAGAGGTGGATTGAAGAAGAAGTGGCCGGATTTCTCAAAGCCGACGAGCGCCTTCGTCTCGTGACTGTAGCGTTTGATATAGGAGTGGCCCGTCTTCCAATAGGTGGTGGTCGCGCCGTTGGCCTGGAGTACGGGGTCGGTCAGGAAGAGACCCGTAGACTTCACGTCGGCAACAAACTTCGCACCTTTGTGCGAGGCGGAGATATCGCGAGCCAGCATGACGCCGACCTTGTCGGAAAAAATCTCTTCGCCTTCGTTATCGACGACCCCGCAGCGGTCGCCATCGCCGTCAAAGGCGAGACCGACGTCGGCGCCAACTTCGAGCACCTTCGCTGAAACGTCGTGGAGCATGGCCAAGTCTTCAGGGTTGGGATTGTAATGGGGGAAGCTGTGATCGAGCTCTGTATGGAGCGGTACCACTTCACAGCCGACGTCTTGAAGCACCTTCGGTGCAAAAGCGCCCGCCGTTCCGTTTCCGCAGGCGGCAACGACTTTCAAGCTGCGCTTGAGCTTTGGGCGATCCGTTAGATCCTTAATATAGCGATTGGCCATGTCGGGAACGAAGGTGTATTTTCCACCCGGCGCGGTCTCGTATTTGCCGCCGAGCACGATGTCCTTCAGGTCCAACATCTCATCGGGGCCAAAGGTCAGCGGTCGACCAAGCCCCATCTTGATGCCGGTCCAGCCGTTTTCATTGTGACTTGCGGTGACCATGGCAACCCCTTCGACGTTGAGATCGAATTGCGCGAAATAGGCCATGGGCGAAAGCGCTAAACCGATATCATAGACCTCGGCGCCGCCAGCCAAGAGCCCCATCATCAATGACTGCTTCACGCTGCCCGAGTACCAGCGGTAGTCGTGGCCAACGACGATGCGCTTGGGAACACCGCGCTTCGCAAATAGCGTTGCGAGCCCGAGGCCCACCGCATTCAATCCCATGAGGTTGATTTCGTCGGGGAACAGCCAGCGTGCGTCGTACTCGCGAAAACCGGTGGGCTTAATAAGCGCTATGCGCTCAAACTCAGCGGTGTTCGGCTTTAAATCGGCCCTTGGCGGCGGCAGCATGACTTGACCCTCTAGAGCCTGATCGTTTCACTTGGAAGCACTTGAGGCGTTCCAAGTGAAACGTGAATCAGTCTCTACACTTTTGATTTAGAGCAAGATTCACGTTCTTGCCGGGAACCTTCTGGGCTTAGTGAGTGGTTCCATCGAGAACGATCTTGCTCTAGGAACGGTGCAGTGACGCGCAGGTGTACCCGCCTGGCACCCTTAAGTCGATGCCGTGGAGCGTCAAAGAGAAAGGAAGGGGAATGAAAATTGCCCGACTTAATCCTGAAGCACGAGCAGCCCTGGGCGCATGTTGAAACGTGATAAACGGCCCAAAAAGCTCATGCCGAGCAGGGAGGTTCTAAGACGCCCGGGTTCGGAGACGGCGGCGCGCACGTCGCGCACTGTGATGTCGTCAATACTGACGCTGTTGAGCATTACGGGGGCAACGCGGGCCCGGCCGTTGGCGGTGCTGACGGAGTGAGTGAAATCGCCCCGATTGAGATAGATGCCGGCACGCTCGGCATCCTCGTAGCTCAATGCCACCATGGTTGCGCCGGTATCGACCATGATCGTTATGGGTTGGCCGTCGATCTCAACTTCGGTGAAAAAATGACCGCCGCGCGTGGCGTGGATTTCTACGACCGAATCGGAATGGTGCGCGCGGGGGATATTCGCCTTGGCTTGGGGCGCTGCGGCAACGTCTGCGGACTGGAACTTGCCGAGAGCCGCCGCCATGCTTGTTTTTATTTCTTCGAAATGCGTGAGCGCCACGGCGCCTACAGCGGCGATAGCAGTCCAACTAACGGCTTTGCGAAGCAGATGCCTCGTTCCCGATGACAGCCCCATGAAATGATCCTGTGATATGTGCGCTCTGGGCCCGAGTGCCGGCTACTAGCTCCTGAGCGTCAGGAAATCCTTTGAGAACTCATACGAACGCAAACGCCTTAAAAAACTCATACCAAGTAAGTTTTCGTTGGTACTTCCCGGCTTGGCCACGAGCGCTTCGACGTCGCGCAACTCAATGGGCCCAATAGTGATCGAGCGCAGGCGCACAGGCGCGGCATAGGTGGTCCCGTTGGCGGTTTGCACAGCTGCCGTATAGCCGAGGCTTCTCGTATCGATCCCCGCTCTGGCGGCGTCCGCAGGTTTAAGCACGACAGTCGAGGCACCTGTGTCGACGAGGAGCGTCATGGGTTGGCCGTTTATTGCACCTCGAACAGCAAAATGGCCATCGAGGCGGCGGCGCACACGTACGGCATGCTCACCTTCTTGTTCGCTGCGCACGGTCAGCGAATACCCTGGCGGGGCAAGCTCGCCCGCGACGCGGTGAGCGATGCCCGAGATATCCTCGCGATAGCTGTAAAGAGCGATCAGCACGAGCGCCAGCGCGCCCCACACAGCAAAATTACGTATGGCCTGCAAGGCGCGCGTGCGCTCACCGCTGACGAGCACCACGACATAGATGACAATCATCACGACTGCGGCGCAGAGAAAAATGGTCTCAATCGTGCCGAGGTCTGAGAACAGCATGGTATCGCCGCGCAGCAGCAGGAACGCAGCCGCAAGAACGAGAAATGCCACGATAAGCCACGTGAGCATCTGCCTAGGCCTTTAAGATAGTTGTTTTTCGTGCGGTCAGCACATTCATGATCCGCCGCCTCTCTCTACTCGTCATAGTTGCCCAGTGGGCGATTTCTTCAATGGTGCGCCCGCAGCCCATGCACAATCCGGACTCGCGATCGATGTCGCAAATGTTGACGCAGTGCGTTTCCATCGAGCGCTTCGCTCTCCCGTGTGATGCGCCGATGGAATTCGGCAGTCAGTTATTGGGAACATACCTCTCCGCTTTAGTCCGGTTCAATAGGAGACACCTTCGAATGCCCGGCATTCGTGGTTGTCTTGAATGAGGCGACGCATCGTGAGTGGTTGTCTTGCCACCATGTTTTCGAGACATCGCGCGACAAGGCGGCCAAC
>JAAERO010000057.1 GCA_024230315.1 Hyphomicrobium sp. | reverse complement strand
ATCGGCTTCGAGCGGGCGGCGGCAAAGATCGGGCTGCAGAATCTCGTCTATAACATGCGCCGTATGGTGAGCCTGGAACGAATGGCGGCTACCTGACGCCCCAATTGCGTCCAAGGCGTTGCAAGACGGCCTGAGGGCAACGCAAAGGCCGCCGCCAATGCGGCACAGCATCGCAACCGCGCCTGACGCCGCGCCGCCGGCACCCACAAAGCCAAAAGCGCCATTGTTCGAGGTGCCCTCAAGCGTTTCCAAGTGAAACGATCAGGCTCTAAGCCAACCGTACGATTGTGATGTGATTCGCCGGGCAGTGACGCGCAGAGCAACGTCTCAGGGCAGCTTCTCCCCAGAACTCGCGTCTCATCCGATATAGCGCGAACCAATAGCGCGGAAGGTCGTTTTGACCCGGCGCACAGTGCCGGTGTGCGAGCGCATGACAATCGACTCTGTCTCCGCAAAATCACCGCGAAAGCGCACGCCATCGAGCAGAGAACCATCCGTCACACCCGTGGCTGAAACAATCACGTCATCCGACGCCATATCCTCCAGTTGGTACTTTCTGTTGACGTCGGAAATGCCCATACTCTCAACGCGCGCACGTTCGGCATCGTTGGCGGACAGGAGCCGCCCCTGCATCTGCCCTCCAATACAGCGCAACGACGCCGCCGCGAGCACGCCCTCGGGCGCACCGCCGCTACCCAGGTAGATATCGATGCCGGTCTCTTCTGGATCGGTGGTCCAAATCACTCCGGCAATGTCGCCGTCGGGGATAAGCCGCACCGAAGCGCCCGCTTGGCGCACCGCTGCGATCAACTCAGCATGACGTGGCCTATCGAGGATGCAGGCGCTGATCTCGCTCGTCGGAACGCCCTTCGCCTTGGCAAGTGCGTTTATGTTGTCGGCCGGAGTTGCGTCGAGGTCGACAACCCCCTGCGTGTACCCAGGGCCTATCGCGATCTTGTCCATATACATATCGGGCGCGTGCAAAAAACCACCTTTGTCGGAGATGGCGAGCACGGCCAGCGAATTTGGCATATCCTTGGCACATATCGTGGTGCCTTCCAGAGGGTCGACGGCAATATCAACTTGCGGCCCATCGCCCGAGCCAACCTTCTCCCCAATGTAGAGCATCGGGGCCTCGTCCATCTCGCCCTCACCGATAACGACGGTGCCGCTTATCGCTAGCCTTGCCAGCTCGCTGCGCATCGCATCGACGGCTGCCTTGTCGGCCGCCTTTTCTTGACCCGTTCCGCGCAAGCGCGCTGCGGCAATGGCCGCCGCTTCCGTCACGCGCGTAACCTCCAACACGAGAACACGATCCAGGCCGGCATTGAGCTCGCTTGACATGACCTACCCCTCAGCGCCGTCTGGTGCGGCATTCTCGTGCAGTTTTTCGATACGGATCACCTGTGGCCGCTCCGAAACCTTTCCGTCCTTCTCAATGGCATCAACGGCGCCCCGGATCGCCTCCTCCGTGGTCTCGTGCGTGATCAGCACGACGGCGGCAGGTGTTCCCGTGTCCTGGTGCGCGCCGATCCCCGGCAGGCTTGCGCGTGGGCGCCGCTGCACCATGCTCTCGATCGAAATCTCGCGATCGCCCATGCGTTTGGCGATGGCCGCCATGCCGCCTGGACGGTCGTAGACTGACAGGCGCACATAATAAGCGCCCTTATGCGCGCCGATTTTCGCTTTCGTATAGGCTTTGAGATTGCGCGTCGGCGTCAAGAACGGCGCCAATATTTTCCCGCGTGCGATGTCGACAATATCGCTGGCCACCGCCGAGGCAGTGGAGCGCGCACCCGCGCCCGGTCCGACCAACAACAGGCTGCCGCAATAGTTCGCGTCGATGGCGACGCCATTGGTGACGCCCGACACCTCGGCAATGGCGGAATGCTTCGGCACCATTGCCGGATTCACGCGCGCCTCGATACCGCTTTTGGTCTGCATCGCAACGCCCAACAGCTTGATGCAATACCCCATGTCCGCGGCCGCTTCGATGTCGGCCTCGGTGATGGTCTCAATGCCTTCTACGTCGATCTGATCGAAGGATACCCGCGTGCCGAATGCCAGGCTCGCCAGGATCGCAAGTTTGTGTGCGGTGTCGAACCCCCCGACATCAAATGTTGGGTCCGCCTCGGCGTAACCGTGCGCTTGCGCTTCCTTCAAAACATCGTCGAAGGAGCGGGCTTCATCTGTCATTGTCGTGAGGATGTAGTTGCAGGTGCCGTTGAGAATACCGTAGACGCGGTGCACCTCGTTGGCACTCAGCGATTCACGCAATGTCTTAATGACGGGGATGCCGCCGGCAACCGCCGCCTCGAAGTTCAAAGCAACACGGTGTTCCTCGGCAAGCTCAGCCAAGGCCACACCGTGCTCAGCCAGCAGAGCCTTGTTGGCCGTGACGACGTGCTTACCTGCGCGCAAGGCCGCCTCGACCGCTGCTTTGGCCACACCATCAGCCCCGCCGATCAACTCGACGAAAACCTCTATGTTTGGGTCTTCTGCAAGCTTCACGGGGTCGTCGAACCACGTGATGTTGCTAAGGTCAACGCCGCGGTCTTTGGCCTTCGTGCGCGCCGAAATGCCTGCCACGACAATCTGCCGGCCGACCCGCCTATCCAGGTGCCGTTTTTGATGCGCGAGCAAATGAAGGAGCCCTGCGCCGACGGTGCCTAGGCCGGCGATGCCCAGTTTGAGTGGATGCTGCATGGAAACGTAACGGACTACCGGCCTGCCTTCTGCGAAATTGGGATCACGTTATGCATCGTTTCCGGTGCCTGAGCGAGGAACTTTTTGAGATTCCGGGCCGCCTGGCGAATGCGGTGCTCGTTCTCCACAAGGGCAATGCGCACGTAACCTTCCCCATACTCGCCAAAGCCGAGGCCGGGGGAGACGGCAATGTCCGCTTTTTTGATCAGAAGTTTAGAAAACTCGACCGAGCCAATGTGCTTGAACGGCTCTGGCAACGGGGCCCAGGCAAACATCGTGGCGGGCGGCGGCGGTATGGCCCAGCCAGCCTGCCCAAACCGCTCCACCAGACAATCGCGTCGGCGATGATAGGTCCCGCGTATCTCCTCGACGCAGTCTTGCGGCCCATTGAGAGCAGCCGCAGCGGCCACCTGCACCGGCGTGAAGGCGCCATAGTCCAGATAGGATTTGATGCGCGCGAGCGCCGCGATGAGGCGCTCGTTGCCAACCGCAAAACCCATGCGCCAGCCCGGCATATTGTAGGTTTTGGACAGCGAGGTGAACTCCACTGCAACGTCGATCGCGCCAGGCACCTGTAGTATCGACGGCGGCGGTGCCCCATCGAAATAGATCTCTGCATAAGCCAAGTCGGACAGAAGAATGAGATCAAGCCGTTTGGCGAGCGCAACCGCGTCCTTGTAGAAGTCGAATTCTGCCGTCATCGCTGTCGGGTTCGATGGGTATGACAGCACGAGCGCCAACGGCTTCGGCACCGTGTGTTTGCAAGAGCGCTCGACAAGTCGCAGGAAGCTCTCTCCGGTTCCAGCCGGCAGATGACGGATAGCAGCACCGGAAATCAGGAAGCCAAACTCGTGGATCGGATAGGTCGGGTTTGGCACAAGAATAACGTCGCCGGGCCCGGTGATGGCCTGCGCCATGTTGGCGAAGCCTTCCTTGGACCCAAGAGTCGCGACAATCTGGGTTTCGGGGTCGAGCTTCACGCCAAAA
This sequence comes from Hyphomicrobium sp., assembly GCA_024230315.1. Taxonomy (GTDB): domain Bacteria; phylum Pseudomonadota; class Alphaproteobacteria; order Rhizobiales; family Hyphomicrobiaceae; genus Hyphomicrobium_A. The sequence goes on along the minus strand of JAAERO010000057.1, from coordinate 3,804 downwards.
CGGCGATCGTAGTAGGCAGCTTGCGCCCGGCGCAATCCGGGGATGCCTTTCGATGCGGAATACCGGTGCGTACGCGGCTTATTGATCGTTTCAACCAGCTTGTCGACAATGTGCTGCGGCGTCGGCTGATCAGGATTTCCCATGCCGAGATCGATGATATCGGCGCCACGCGCACGAGCCGCTGCCTTCAACCCGTTGACCTCGGCAAAGACGTAAGGCGGCAGACGCCTGATACGGTGGAAATCGGTTTCCAAGGGTACCTCTTCAGGGATCGTCAAGACGGCCTCATGGACCGAGGCCGGACGCCCCTTATACCAAACAGAGCAGACGGGACTTTCCTACGCACGTTCTGAGTGCTGTTTCAGTGTTTACGCCCGTGCCCAGGACCCCGTCCAGAGCCCAGCGCTGCTCTCAAGGCCATTTTCTATCGGCTTTGTTCTATATATCTAATTGCGTCTTGCTCGTGCGTTGCTTTCTTCCTATCCAGCTCCTGGATCGCCAATTTCTGCTGCTCTTGCGTCAGTGAACTCGAACCGAGCGGCACTAGACTTGGAAGCGGGGTTTCGGTCGTCGTCCCGCAACCACCGGAGGTAACTACGAGGGCAGACAGGGCCAAGGCCAGCGACACCTTTAGCGTTGCTGACATCTGCCGAAAGCTAACCTGCAACAATCGCATATCTTTTACGCCATCCTTCATCTTGAGAACTCTGAACAAATAGCTGATTCGACGGCAACCGCGGCCGATTTAAGGCCTTCATCATTGTCCACATCGTGGGGTGACATTAGGCTCTAAGTGTCGCAAAACGTCGCGACGAAAACATAGAAGCCCCATGCGGCGCAATCTGGTTCCAAGTCATGCAAAAACAGCACGTACAGTCAGCTTCTGAGAGCCCGGAATACAAGATCGTTAACGGGGAAGAGTTCGCCCGTAATATGTTTCGGCTGCTTGAACAGGGCGGACACGTCTTAAATAAGCTCTTGGAGCGCCCCGACTCCCAGTCGGGCCCCTATTCGGCCACAACCCAGATGACGGCGGCAAACGATACGCTGTCTGACCTCATGCGCATCTGGTGGACTGATCCCACCAAGTTTGCAGAAGCCCAAGGCACGCTCATTCGATCCCATGCGGAGCTTTGGAACAACACGCTGCAACGCTGTCTTGGCCAGGAAGTTACGCCGGTCATTGAACCTGACCCCAGTGATAATCGCTTCAAGGACCCGGAGTGGTCGCAGAACCCCTACTTCGACTACTGGAAACAAGCCTATCTTGTCACCACGCAATGGGCGGAGGAGATGCTCGACAAGACCGAGGGACTTGACCCGCGCACACGCCAGAAAGCCGAGTTCTATCTGCGTCAGATTTCCAGCGCTCTCTCTCCCTCCAACAGCCCCTTCATGAATCCAGAAGTCATGCGCGAGACGCTCGCCAGCAACGCGGATAATCTCGTCAAGGGCATGGAATTTCTCCTCCAGGACATGAGCCACTCCAATGATCTTTTGAAGATCAGCCAGACGGACACCACGGCCTTCGAAGTGGGCCGCAACCTCGCCGTGACACCGGGCAAGATCGTTTTTCAGAATGAGATCCTGCAGCTCATTCAATACGCACCCGCGACAGAGAAGGTGCGCGAGATCCCGCTCCTCATCGTGCCCCCTTGGATCAACAAGTACTACATTCTCGATCTCACCCCGCCAAAAAGCCTCATCAAGTACATCGTCGATCAGGGCTTTACAGTTTTTATAATCTCCTGGGTCAATCCCAGCGAGAAGCTCGCGCGCAAGACCTTCGAGGATTACATGCAGGAGGGCATTCTGTGCGCCGCTGACGCGGTGGAACGTGAGACGGGCGCGAAGAAATGCAACGTCGTTGGCTACTGCGTTGGCGGCACTCTGCTTGCCACCACGCTCGCGTATCTCGCAGCGCGCGGAGAGAAGCGTTTCAATTCAGCCACGTTCCTTGCAGCCCAGATCGACTTCACCCACGCTGGTGATTTGTTGCTGTTCACCGATGCCGAGCAGCTTGACTCGCTAAACGAACTGATGTCGGAGCGCGGGTATCTTGACGGCTCGCGTATGGCCAACGTGTTCAACATGCTGCGCCCGCGCGACCTCATTTGGCCCTACATCGTCAACAACTACCTTTTGGGCAAGAAGCCCTTCCCCTTCGACCTGCTCTATTGGAACCAAGATTCCACGCGCATGGCGGCTGCCAATCACGGCTTCTATCTGCGCGAATTCTACTGCGACAACCGCCTGGCTAAGGGGGAGATGACGATTGCCGGCACACGGCTCGACATCAAAAAAGTGAAGCTGCCGGTGTTCGAGCTTTCAACCAAAGAGGATCACATCGCACCAGCGAAGTCGGTCTTTGCCGGTGCAGCTCTTCTGGGCGGTCCCGTCGAGTTCGTCCTTTCGGGCTCTGGCCATATCGCCGGTGTCGTCAACCCGCCCAGTAAGGTCAAGTACCAATACTGGACCAACAACAAGCCTGCCAAAACGCTGGAGGAATGGACTAAGTCCGCTACCGAACATCCAGGATCGTGGTGGCCCCATTGGGCCAAGTGGCTTGCGGGGCATTCAGGAGCTTGGACCGCGCCGCGCGAGCCAGGCGAAAAGCTCGGTGCGATCGAGGATGCGCCCGGCAGCTACGTTAAGTCCAATATCTGAGGCCGCATCACGCCGCTGACTTGCGGCTCTTTGGAGCAGGCAGCTCTTTCGTGACTCCGGGCGGCATGCTTTTGATGTGGAGGTCGCGCTGCGGAAATGGGATTGAGATGCCGGCCGCATCGAGCGCCATCTTGCCACGCTCGATCACGTCGAAATGCAATGCAACCCAATCCGAACCTTTGGCCCAGACGCGCAGTTCAAGCTCGACGGCATTGTCGCCCAGCGAACTGACGTAGATGGCGGGCGACGGATCGTCGTACACGCGCTCATCCTCTTTTGCCATCTTGAGCAGGATTTTTCGCGCTTTGGCGATGTCGTCTTCATAGGCAATGCCGAACGTCTTGCGCACCATCCGCCGCGTTGACCGCGTGAAGTTGGTTATCTTCGTGTTCCACAAGCGTGAGTTGGGAACAAACAAGAAGACGCCCTCGAACGTCTCCAACATCGATGCGAAAAGCCCAACTTCCTTCACCGTTCCCGACGCATCGCCAGCGGAAATGTAATCGCCCACTTTGAAGGGACGCAGCCACAACAGCATAATGCCGGCTGCTATGTTCGCCAGCGTGCCTTGCAGGGCCAGACCGACCGCAAGGCCGATGGCACCAAGCGCCGCCAAGAGGCTCGTTGTTTGAAAGCCGAGCTGGCTCAGCGCGGCCACACCCGTGATCGTCAGCACGCCCCATCGAACAAGTCGCGTGAGAACGCCCTTGAGCGTGGAATCGACGTAGGGTTGCACGTCAACCACGTGGCCGATCGCGCGCGCGGCCAGCATTGAAAGCCACCAGCCAGCGCCCAACAACGCAATCGCGCCGATGAGGTTGGGAAGCGCGTCCGCCGCCCATGTCGCAAGCTGATGGGCGAAGACCGACACATCTTCATTGAGCTGGGCGATATCCAAGGGCCCCTGCCTTGCGGTTGAGGTGCGGGAAACTGATGCTCCTCGTTTAAAAGCCGATTCGCGCAAGGAGGCCAGACCACCGAGGATGGCTAAGTGTCATCCGACATTCCCCGGATGACACTGCATCGATGATGGAGTGCGCCAATTTCCGTTCCTCGAAGCAGGAACTGCGGTAATCAGACCCTCACTTGCCGCCACTGTGGCTGGCGAGCGTCAAGTCTGGCCGTTTGGTGTTAGCT
>JAAERO010000056.1 GCA_024230315.1 Hyphomicrobium sp. | reverse complement strand
GTTGGCCGCCTTGTCGCGCGATGTCTCGAAAACATGGTGGCAAGACAACCACTCACGATGCGTCGCCTCATTCAAGACACCCACGAATGCCGGGCATTCGAAGGTGTCTCCTATTGAACCGGACTAAAGCGGAGAGGTATGAAGTAGAACGCTGACGCGTAGCCGGCTAAAACGATGAGCGAGGGAACGAGTTACGTGAACTCCTCAGACGCCTTTAGCGCCGCAGTGCCGATAACTTCGCTCACGATGGCAATCGCCAGGTAGAGATAAGACATTGCTTGCCCCCTTTTGGCACCATCCTTATCGCAAAGCGTGGCGGGCGTCCTGCTGAGTTTTGGTCGGACACCCACCCTAGAGCCTGTGCACAAGTTCCTCGCTAGGCTTTGCAGAGCTGCAGGTTGGCTGGCGCGCGAGTCCAAAACATCGTCTCGCTAAACCACTTTGTACCCGCGTAGCCCAAAATCTTTAGCTTGCCGCTACGCAGTACCGTGATCTCAACGTCATATTTCGCATCCTTGTCGGGATCGTAGATCCAACCCCTATCCCATCTGTTGCGCGCAACGGTCTTGACGTTACCTAATATTTGAAGCCCGCAGGCCTCGGCATTGGCACCATCCTCCAACCAGACGACGTTGCCGCATAAGTTCTTGCCACACTGTTTAATCTCCACTGCGCCGCGGCCGGTATGATCGATCCAAATGCCGGTTGGTCTTGTGCCGGCCAACGCAGGCGCGGCAGCAACCGTCACGCCGGCCAGAATGGCGGCCTGCAAGAAGCGGGGGACAAATCTAATCATGTGGTTCCCCTGTTCAGGTGTTCTTTGGTTATAGTCGTGTCATGGACGCATCATCCGCGTGGCCGCGAAGCTTATCGAAGCCGACCGCGGGGGTTGTTCCGCCTTCGCGGCGGCCTTTGCGTTGCCCTCAGGCCGTCTTGCAACGCCTTGGACGCAATTGTGGCGTCAGGTAGCCGCCATTCGTTCCAGGCCCACCATACGGCGCATGTTATAGACGAGATTCTGCAGCCCGATCTTTGCCGCCGCCCGCTCGAAGCCGATACTG
>JAAERO010000055.1 GCA_024230315.1 Hyphomicrobium sp. | reverse complement strand
GTTGGCCGCCTTGTCGCGCGATGTCTCGAAAACATGGTGGCAAGACAACCACTCACGATGCGTCGCCTCATTCAAGACACCCACGAATGCCGGGCATTCGAAGGTGTCTCCTATTGAACCGGACTAAAGCGGAGAGGTATGCACATAATGGCTATTCGGCCCCCACAAAGTGTTCTTCCTACCCACTCGCCCCAGACGTCGTGGCCGATGGCGAAAGCGTCATCGTTGTGGAGGCCAGCTATACCTTCAACCCGCTTTTCACTGATATTGTTCCTGGAATGAGCGGGAAAATCACCTGGAGCGACAAGACGATCCACAGTCCCCGCAATAGTTGCGTTGATTACGCCGGAAACCAATGCCTATTGTACTGCTCCGGCGGTTGATTTACCGCGCAATCTATTAACCACCGCCCCGGCAGCCGCAGCGCACCGGTGGAGCGCCGACATCCGGCGTCAACTATCTCATTTTCTTTGGCCAATTTCGCTCAGAAAGCTTTGCCACGCGCGCTGAGCGCGCCTATTCTGAGGAAACATCCGACGTCAAACTATATTGTTCCGCCCCGGGTACAAAGATGGGACGACGCTCAATCCATACATCCGACGAGCTGCGTGAGCTCATAGTTCAGGCGGCAACCGATATAGTCGACCACGACGGCCTGTCCGGACTGTCCGCACGAGAAATTGCCAAGCGCGTAAATTACTCGCCCGGCACGCTCTACAATGTTTTCGACAACCTCGACGATCTCGTGCTCACCATCGAAGCACGGCTGCTCGACCGGCTGGCTGAGCGCTTGGACCTCGTCGAATCCGGTGGCACACCCCAGCATCGTCTTTGCCGGCTCGCCGATGCCTACTTGGCATTCACGCAAGAGAACCCCAAGCTTTGGAATCTCTTGCTTGAGCACCGTATGCCAACCGGCCGTGAAATCCCCGATTGGTATCGTGCAAAGCTTGGCAGCCTACTGACCCCGCTTACGGATGCGCTAACGCCACTACTCGACAGTTTCGACGCGCAGGAGAAAGAGCAAGCCGCGCGTACTTTGTGGGCAGGCCTTCATGGCATTACGTCGTTATCGACCGCCGACAAGCTATCGCCGATTGCCAATCATGCCGCGGGTCAAACCGTGGACGACTTCGTTACGACCTATATCTCCGGGCTTAAGAACCGCCACGCTAATTGACGGTGCTATAGGTCCAAGTCCAAGTAGCCCCTGCGAGATACCCCCGCGCTTTATTGCGTGGCAGCGCTCGTCGCCTCTGCCTCTGACGATTGCGGTACAGATCCCGTCGTGATTGCTGAGCGTGCGTCGGGCGAAGCCGCTACCTGGCCATGCCCCATGAACGCCCCAAACCAATTATCCTTGGGCAGCAGTCGTTCGTGGAGACCGGTCCACAAGGGGCGCGAAGAAATCCCGTCAACGAACGTCTTTGTCGCCGGTGCGATGAGTAGCAAGGCCGCTGCGGAGACCACCATGATGCTGCTTGCGGCCGGGCGGCGCGCGTCGACCAATTTCAATGCCGTGCCAAACGACGCCTTGAGACGGTTACCCATAATATCGACGGCGTAAATCTCGTCGAGGATGAGATGGGTCAGATAGCCAATGAACAAGAAACCGGCAACGAACCACGCGACGCCATCGTGGCGACCAAGCGCATAATAGAAGATGGACGCCGTCAATAGACCGCAGAAGATGCCCGCCACGACGGAATGCCAAATCCCGCGATGAACCACATACCGGTGGAAGATCGCGTGCAGGCCGTAGCGCACGAACAGAAACGTGCCGAACCACAAGAGCCACATTTCCACGATTGAGAGGTGCGGGGCGAAATGGAACAGGACGGCAAACGAGAAGAAAACCGCCAGGCCCGCAAATAGCGCACGGCTGGGCCGCGATTCCTTCAAGGACACCTCGAAAAATAACCCATACTCCGATTTATGCGAGTCTGATGCCTGACAGATTGATTCGGGCGGGGCACGATGGCGCAGATTGGGTTTTTCGATTCCGACAGGCGGCTTGAGCTTCTGTCGAAGAAAGGTGATCG
>JAAERO010000054.1 GCA_024230315.1 Hyphomicrobium sp. | reverse complement strand
GTTGGCCGCCTTGTCGCGCGATGTCTCGAAAACATGGTGGCAAGACAACCACTCACGATGCGTCGCCTCATTCAAGACACCCACGAATGCCGGGCATTCGAAGGTGTCTCCTATTGAACCGGACTAAAGCGGAGAGGTATGGAGGGCTCATGTGACAGCCAGAAATAAAGCCCGAGCCCACGCCTAAAAGCACCGGAACCCAAAAAACCAACGCTCCCGCTCCGCCTCCAATCGGCGCAACAGTGGCGCGAGCGCGCGTTCGTCCTGATGCGCCTCGTTTTCGAGCAGGCTCATCGCCGTTTCCCCCATTCACGCGGAGCCCCTTACCGATCCGGCAACCTTATGCTACACGGCTGGCACATCTCCCGCATTCCAACGGCAATCGATAATCAGATGTCTGACAAGACACGCAGCGCCAGCGCGCCGGTCGTGCGGTTCGCACCTTCGCCAACCGGCTTTTTGCACATTGGCGGCGCACGCACGGCACTGTTCAATTGGCTTTATGCCAAAGGGCGCGGCGGCACCCTTCTTTTGCGCATCGAGGATACGGACCACGAGCGCAACAGTACGGAAGCCGTTGCTGCCATCATCGATGGTCTCAAATGGCTGGAGCTTGATTGGCACGGCGAGCCGGTCTCGCAGTTCGCGCAGGTTCATCGCCACTGCGCGGTCGCCGACGAGCTGCTTAAGGACGGACACGCCTATCGCTGCTACCTCACGCCTGCCGAACTCGACCAAATGCGCAAGACGGCGGAGGCAGAAAAGCGCCCGCTCGCCATCCGCAGCCCCTGGCGCGACCGCGATCCGAAAGAAGCACCCGCTGATGCGCCATACGTAATCCGCCTGAAGACCCCGGGCGAGGGCGAGACCATCATCGATGATAAGGTGCAGGGCCGCGTCGTGTTCCCCAATAAGGATCTCGACGATTTCATCATCGTGAGGAGCGATGGAAACCCCACCTACAATCTTGCCGTGGTCGTCGACGACCATGACATGGGCGTCACCCACGTCATACGCGGCGTCGACCACCTGACAAACGCGGCACGCCAGCTTCAGGTCTACAAGGCCATGGATTGGGATGTGCCGGTGTTCGCGCACGTACCGCTCATCCACGGTCCCGACGGCGCAAAGTTATCAAAACGACATGGCGCGCTTGGGATCGAAGCCTACCGGGAGATGGGATTCCTACCCTCCGCGCTGCGCAATCACCTCGTCAGGCTGGGGTGGAGCCACGGCAACGATGAGATTATTTCGACCGGACAAATGATCGACTGGTTTGATTTCGATGCCATTGGCAGGTCGCCGGGACGTTTCGATTTCGCCAAGCTGGAGGACCTCAACGGTCACTACATCAAGTCCGCTGACGACCTGGAGCTTATGCAGCGTCTGGAAGATATCCTGCCCTACGTGGAGAACGGCGCCGAAATTTTGGAACGGCTCGATGCAAATACGCGCGCCAAGCTCATGGCGGCGATCCCGAGCCTGAGAGAGCGGGCGAAGACTCTCAAGGAGCTACTGGAGGGCGCCCGTTATCTCTTTGCAGAGCGCCCCATCGCGTTGGACGACAAGGCCGCCAAGCTGCTGGATGGCGCCGACGCGCGCAAGAGACTGTCGGCGCTGTTGCCCAAACTTGAGGCAATCACCAGCTGGGAGGCTCCGCGCCTGGAGGAAACGGTGCGCGCTTTCGCGGAAATAGAGGGCGCCAAGCTTGGCAAGGTGGCCCAACCACTGCGGGCCGCACTGACGGGGCGCTCCGTCTCGCCGCCGGTTTTCGACGTGATGGCCGTGCTCGGGCGTGAAGAAGCGCTGGCGCGAATCCGCGACCAGGCCAATTAACGTTAGTCGGTCGAACTTGGCCTCATGCCGTCCCGTCCGCCCGCAGTTCTAAGTGGGTTCTGGCTGGTATGTTGCGCTGCGGAAAAATCGTGTAGAATGGGGCGGGATCCTCAAGGTTGCTTGCCGGCCCCATTTCCAGCGCCAGAACTGGAAAGCGCTCACACAAAGGAACTAGTGTACCGGAGTTCTCAGGGGCCGCTCCGGAGTGCATGAAGGTCCCTTATTCAAATCAGGTTTCGCAGGGAGACGCGCCATGAATGTCCATGACCGGCCCGACGACGCGCCCGGCCCGGAGACCAACGCGGATCTCGTTCTCAACGACACCAAGACGCAGTTGCCAGTGCGCGCAGGCACGCTCGGCCCAAACGTGGTCGATGTCTCGCGCCTTTATCGCGATACCGGCTGCTTCACCTACGATCCTGGGTTCACGTCAACGGCGAACTGCGTCTCGCGCATCACTTACATCGATGGCGATCACGGCACCCTCCTCTACCGTGGCTACCCCATCGATCAGCTGGCGGATCATTCCAACTTCCTCGAAGTCTGTCACTTGCTGCTCTATGGCGATTTGCCGACGAAGGATGCCGCCAATACGTTCCGCCACACAATCACGCGCCATACGATGCTGCACGAGCAGATGACTCGATTTTTTACCGGGTTTCGGCGTGACGCACATCCAATGGCGATAATGGTCGGCGTAGTCGGTGCGCTGTCGGCATTCTACCACGACTCAACCGACATCAGTGACCCTGAGCAGCGTGCCGTCGCAAGCCATCGCATGATTGCCAAAATGCCGACGATTGCGGCGATGACCTACAAGTACTCGTTGGGTCAGCCTTTCATCTACCCGCGCAACGACTTTGACTACACGGCAAACTTTCTGCAGATGTGCTTCGCGATACCCTGCGAGCCCTATCTGGGCAACCCGGTTATGACAAAGGCTCTTGATCGCATCTTCATCCTGCACGCCGACCACGAGCAAAATGCCTCCACATCGACGGTACGCCTTGCCGGCTCATCGGGCGCCAATCCGTTTGCCTGTGTCGCGGCAGGAATTGCTTGCCTGTGGGGACCAGCGCATGGCGGTGCGAACGAGGCCGCGCTCAACATGCTGGCCGAGATCGGCAGTGTCGACCGCATCCCCGAATTCATCGCCAAAGCCAAGGATAAGAACTCCGGTTTCCGGCTGATGGGCTTCGGTCACCGCGTCTACAAAAACTACGATCCGCGCGCCAAGGTAATGCAGCAGACTTGTCATGAGGTGCTCGACACCATCGGTACGCGCAACGAGCCGTTGCTCGAGGTCGCCATGGAGCTGGAGCGCATCGCATTACAGGATGAGTACTTCATCGAGAAGAAGCTCTACCCCAACATCGACTTCTATTCAGGCATCACGCTGCGCGCCATGGGCTTCCCCGTTTCGATGTTCACTGTGCTGTTTGCGGTCGCGCGCACGGTAGGTTGGATTGCCCAGTGGAAAGAGATGATCGAGGACCCCGAACAGCGCATTGGCCGGCCTCGGCAGCTCTATATGGGCGCAACCGAACGCCAGTTCGTCCCAATGGATGAACGCGTATAGCTCCTGCGCCGCACCATTACCGGCATTATTGAGCCCGGTAGCGCCCGTGTTTGGCATAGCGCAGAACAACTTCGGCTGCGGCATCGCTCGGCGCGCCGTGCTCTAACGCCAGCCGCTGAGGAATTTTCTCAAGCGCCGCAAGCTGCCGTGCACGTTCGGGGGTGTTCTTGAGCAAGAGCTCCATCTGGGCAGCAAGCAACTCTGGCTCGCACTCTTCTTGGAGCAGTTCAGGGAAGACGTTTTCACCCAAAACCAGATTGGCGAGCACCACCGTGGGAACTTTAAGAAGAGAGCGCAGAAAAGGTGCTGCGATTGAATCGACACGGTAGCCGACGACCATTGGCGTGCCGGCAAGCGCCAGCTCCAGCGTCACTGTGCCCGAGGCGGTGAGTGCTGCATGTGCCAGTTTGAATGCCCGAAACTTATCCTCTTCACCCTCGACAAGGGCAGGCTTCACGCTCCAAGACTTCAGTCGCGAGGCAATGAGGGCACGCATGTGTGGGAGCACTGGAATAATGACCTGCGGAGTACAGACACCTTCGCCAAGGCGCTCGACCGCCAACCCAAAGGGCGCCATGAGACGGGCCACTTCTGAGGAGCGGCTGCCCGGCAGGATCACGACAATCGGCCGTTCTGGATCTAGGTTCAGTCTTTCGGCCAGTGGCATAGGGTCCAATTCCCGCAGCCAATTAAGCCGTTCGATCAAAGGGTGGCCGACATACGTGCAGGCCGGACCGCCCAAACGGTCGTGCGCTTCTGGCTCGAAGGGAAAAAGCGCCATCACGTGATCGAGGTAGCGGCGCATTTTGCGCGCGCGCCCGGGCCGCCATGCCCACACGCTCGGTGAGACGTAGTCGATGATTGGCACGTTTGGCGCACGTTTGCGGATGCGCTTGGCGATGGGGTGCGTAAACTCCGGCGCATCGATAATGACGACAGCGTCGGGCTCGGCGGCGACAACCGCATCAACCGTACGATAGACGCGGCTCACGATGCGCGGCAGCTGCTGCAAAATCGATATTGGTCCCATAACTGCAACGTCAGATAACGGAAACTGCGAGGCGAGACCCTCTTGCTCCATCAGCTCGCCGCCGACGCCGAGATAGTGCACCCGACCTTTGGAATGGGCATTGATCGCAGCCATTAGTTTGGCCCCCAACGCATCGCCGGAGTGCTCGCCCGCCACAATAAACAAGCGTAAATCGTGCGTGCCAGCGACGGCTGCCCCAGCCGTCGAATGACGTTCGCCCGCTGCGAAGCCATAACCGGCACTCTTACTCCTTGCCCTCATGCGCGCCCCGCCAATGCTCTCAGCACAACCATGAACATACCCAGCCGGTTGGCTTCCTTAGCGGCCTTCTCTACCGCGGGACAAGGTTCGCCGACGAGTGCAAGTCCGGCAAGACCCGCGGCCGCCGCGTTGGCGACAGCCGGTTCGAGATCAACCTCTTGCGCCAATACGGCAACGCCCGCGCGCCGCGCCGAATACCGCCGCCCCCATTGATGTAAGCCCCTTGCGCGTTCCAGAAGGCTGCCAACCCCTTCGCCAGCCTCAACAGCGAGCACATAGCGGCCGGCAACGACCGCGCCTTGAATTGGCGCCAATGGCGCCAACGCCGATAGAACAGCTGCACCTTTGCGGATATCGGCGCGTTGACGGCGCCGTGGAGCAAGGCGGTCAATTGTTACGGGCTCCCAACTGTGCGATGGGCGGCAATCCTCTTGCTTGCCGGCGGGCGCATCCTCAAATCCTTGAACGAACAGCCCAGCCTCATCGGCGCGGCGGACGAGCTTGGCGCGCTCGGCAGCGAGTGTACCTCCTGCCAGAACCGCAATGCCTGCAAACCCTGCCTCCGCGGCGCAAACAATCGTGGCAGGCCCTATCGCCGGAAGGTCGATGCGCATCTCTTGGCCTGGCTTGGGCCGCTTGACAAGGACGCCCCTGCCCTGCCGGTGCTGATACGCTGTGCGCGCCATCATCGCGTCCGTCCCCTCAGCCCCCTCGATCGCAACAACGCGGCCGCCCGAAACGATCACCGCCTGACCAACATCGTAGGGGCCCAGCGCGCGCACAATGGAAAAGCCAAGCGCGACGTCTTTCTGTTGTGCAACGTCGGCTGCAATGCAGCCGAGGGGGCCCTTACCCACGAGCAGCTCCGGCGCGACAGTTGCGGGCGCCACGACCGCAAAGCCTTTTTGCTCGAAAAAGCGCACAACCCTCGTCAACACGCTGTCGTCACCGCCCGCTGCAATGATGCGCAGGATCGCTGGGAGGCTGCGTATGAACCCTAGATCGGGCCGCAACGCTGCAAGGTCCGGGCGGCGCACGGACCCGACAATAACGAGGTCGCTACAGTCCGCATCCTTGAATGCGCGCACCATGCCGCCAATCTGACCCCAACCGACGGTTGTTACGGGGAATGACGAAAGATCGCGGTCGACTTCGCCTGCAATTGCGACGATGTGCACGCGCTCACCGCGCGCTGCAACATACTCGGCGATCTCACGGGGCAGGCTTCCACCTCCGGCCAGGATCCCAATGGCCCGATGGGCGAGCGACATCGCCCTTCTCCCTCAGGACCCGCTCGATTCCCGCGGCGTGCACAGGCTGCGCTTCCCGCCGACGCGAATGAATTCGAGAATTTCTTGGACGATCGGATGCGTGGCAAACTCTTCCGCCACGTCGTCCATACGCTCCGTCAACGTACCCTCATGGGCAAACAAAAGCCGGTAGGCGCGGCGTAGATCGTGGATGTCGCTGCGCGAAAATCCGCGGCGCTGCAGACCGACGATATTAAGCCCCGACAAATACGCCCGGTTTCCCATTGCCATCCCATAAGGAATGAGATCGTTCTCAAGGCCCGACATCCCGCCAAGGAAGGCGTGCGCGCCAATGCGCGCATACTGGATGGCGGCCGCACCGCCACCCAAAATCGCAAAGTTGCCGACCACACAATGGCCGGCCAGCATCACGTTGTTGGAGAAGACGACACTGTCGCCGACCTGGCAATCGTGGCCAACGTGCGAGTTGGCCAGGAAAGCGCAGCGATCGCCGACGACCGTCTCCATGCCCCCGCCCTTCGTGCCCGGGTTGATGGTGACTCCCTCGCGAACGATGCAGGCTTCGCCGATCTTCAACGTTGAAGGCTCACCTTTGTATTTTAGGTCTTGGGGCTGGTGCCCGATGGAAGCGAACGGAAAAATGCGTGTTCCCGCACCGATGGTGGTGTGTCCAGCAACCACGGCGTGGCTTATGAGCTCCACGCCATCGTCCAATGTCACGTCAGAGCCGACGACGCAATAGGGACCAACCTTGACGTCCGCGCCCAGCTTGGCGCCGGCTTCGATTACCGCGGTGGGATGAGTTGTCATCTCACCCATTCTTACCCGCCGCAAACGCTCGGGCGTCCGCCGTATCGGCCAGCATTGCGCTGATCTCGGCCTCGGCGACGATTTGACCGTCGACCTTAGCCTCACCTGCAAAACGCCAAACGCGGCCACGGCTGCGGATCTTACGCACGTGATAGTGCAGTTGGTCGCCCGGCAGAACGGGCTTCCTGAATTTTGCGCGGTCGATCCCCATGAAATAGACGAGTTCCGCCTTGTAATTCTCATCCTGGTTGTACACGCACAACGCACCCGCAGTTTGCGCCAAGCCTTCGATGATCAGCACGCCAGGCATCACCGGAAACTGCGGAAAGTGCCCCTCGAAGAACGGCTCGTTGATTGTAACGTTCTTGACACCGACGCAGCTCTTGTCGCCGTCCATGTCATACATACGATCGAGCATGAGGAAGGGATAACGATGCGGCAAGAGCTCCATAACGCGTGCGCTATCCGCTGTTCCCAGCGCGGTTTTTACGGTCGCCTCGTCCATTTTCGTCACGCTCCGTGCATCATCGAGCTACGCCTTCCCAAATGCCAGCAGCCTGCACACTCGGCCGCGCCGCCATGACCGGGCTACTTATCATGTTTCCCTGCCATCCGGGTCAAGACAGCGACCTCGCGGGCCCATTGCTTTAGCGGGCGCCCGGGCGTCCCGCCGATGCGACCTCCAGCGGGCACGTCCTTTATCGGATGTGCCGTGCCCGCTATTTGGACTCCGTTGCCCAGCTTAATGTGGCCGGCCGTACCGGACTGTCCTCCCATAACAACGAAATCGCCAAGCTCAGTGGAGCCAGAGATACCCGTCTGGGCAACAATCACACAATGGCGCCCCATAATGACGTTGTGTCCGATCTGTACCAGATTATCAATTTTGGACCCTTCACCGATGACAGTATCCTTAAGTGCCCCTCGGTCGATCGTTGAATTGGCACCAATTTCCACGTCATCCTGGATTACGACCCGCCCAATCTGTGCCACCTTGAGGTGGCCGTGGCGGCCCATGGCGTAGCCGAAGCCGTCTTGGCCAATCCGCACACCAGCGTGGAGGGTCACCCGGTCGCCGACAAGAGCGTGGGTCACCGTTGATTGCGGGCCAATATAACAGTCGCGCCCGATAGCCACCCGATAGCCAACCACGGCACCGGCCGCCACGCGCGTACCTTCACCGATATATGCCTGCGGCCCGATCACTGCCCCTGGCTCGATGACGACGCCGACCTCCAGCTGGGCCGTGGCATCGATGGAGACGGTCGCACCGGCGCTTGCCGCCTTGTGTCTTAATGCGTCGGGATAGAAGAGATTGAGAGCCAGCGCAAAACTGCGATAAGGCTCCGACGTCAGCAGCGCCGCAGTACCGCCCGGAACACGGTCGGCAAGGGCCGGAAGTACGAGACACGCCGCAGCGCGCGTCTCGACAAGCTGGCTGAGGTATTTGCGATTATCCAGGAACGATAAGTCACGGGCCGTCGCGTCCGCGAGCGGACGGACATCCTTGATAGACGTCACCGGATCGGCAACCGGCCCCAGTTCGGCGCCGGTTGCCTTAGCAACGTCGGCCAACGAGAACGGTCCGGCCCGCTCGAAGAACCCGAGGTGCTCCATGCGATGCAACCGCCGTTTTGACGACGCTCCATTCGGTTTGCGAAAGTCGCGGAGTGGAAACTCCGCCACGCTGGGACAGAGCCTTCTCTTAAAGCACCTTGCAACGCATCAGAAGTTGGTCTTAGCGCCAAAGCGGAAGAACTGTTCTTCGTCGTAGGATTCTTTGGACAATACCTTGGCAATGTCCATGCGGATCGGACCGACCGGCGAGGCCCACAGTATACTTGCGCCAACCGAGGCGCGGATCGCCGAGCTGTCGACCAAGCAGACTTTCTCTGTGGCCCCAGTCCCACATGCGGCACCGAGATCCTTTGATGCCTGTCCAGCGCCAAACAACGAGCCCGCATCCGCAAAAACGGCACCCTGAATCCCAAGTTCGTCAGGAACGAGCGGGATTGGGAAGCGAACCTCCGCTGTCGTGGCCCAATACGTTGTGCCGCCGAGCGCGTCGTTCGTTAAGAGGTCGCGCGGACCAAAACCGGCGCGCTTAAAGCCGCGGACCGTCTCGCCACCCTTAAAAAAGAGGTCGAGGAGGCGCACATCTTCACCACCCCAGCCCGCGACATGACCGCCAATCGCGCGGCTAACGAAGAGGATGTTTTCTGTAATCGGGTAGTAACCGCGCACTTCTGCCTGCACCCGGGCATACTGAACGTCACCGCCGAGGCCGGCGAAATCATTGCTGAGCTGGAAGAACATGCCCTTCGTCGGGTTCTTGGGATGGTCACGCAGATCGTAGGTGATTGACGCGCCAACAAGCGATGTCCACGTGAGGCCTTCGGCCTCTTTGATTGCATCCGATGCATCAGCCGAAATATCGAAGATTTCGTCGCGCGATAGGTTGTATCGCGTCTGCATCCATAGGTTTTCAGTAAGCGGAAACCCAAGCCGCAAGCCGGCACCCGTCCTGCGACTGCGAAAACCAGACTCGCTCGTCTGATCGATCTCCTTGTGGAAGAGGTCGAAACCGGCCGCCAAGTTCATATCGAGGAAGCGCGGCTCGGTGAAGCTTAAGTCCACCTGCATGCGCTCAAGTGAACCCGACAGCTTCAACCGCAGGAACTGGCCGTTTCCCATTAGATTGCGCTCGGTGATGCTGATATCGCCGATCACGCCTTCGGCCGTCGAGAAGCCCGCGCCAAACGACAATTCACCGGTCGACTTTTCTACGAGCACCACGTCGAGCACCACCCGGTCCTGCGCAGCACCGGTCCGCCGTGCGACATTCACTTTCTCGAATATACCAAGCCTCTCAAGCCGCTTCTTGGCCTTGTCGACAAGCAGCGGATTGTAGGCATCACCTTCCGCCAAGCGAAACTCCCGGCGAATGACGTAGTCCTTCGTGCGGGTGTTACCATTGATATTGATGCGCTCGATATAAACGCGAGGCCCCTCTTCGATCGTGTAGGTCATCGCGATCGTATGTGAGACCGGATCGGCGTAAGCCCTGGGGCGCACACGCGCGAACGCGTAACCCTGCTCGGAAGCTGCAATGGTGAGCGCTTCAGTCGACTTGTCGATGAGTTGGGCGTTATAAACCTCGCCTTCCTCAGTCTGGATCTCGCCGCGGACAGCCTCTGGGTTGATCGCAGTCACGGTGCTATCGACAGAGACTGAGCCGAACGAGTAGCGCTCACCTTCCTCGACCGCGAACGTTATGAAGAAGCCAGACCCGTCGCGGTCGAGCTCCGCGTTCGCCACCGTCACTTGAGCGTCGGCGTAGCCGTTTTTCAGGTAAAACTGGCGCAACAGCTCTCGATCGAGATTCATGCGGTCAGGGTCGTAGATGGCGGTGCCCTTCAAAAAGTCGAACCAGCCATTCTCTGTGGTACTGATGACGTCCCGCAGCTGAGAGTCGCCGAACGCATTGTTGCCGATGAAGTTGATACCCTTCACCTTCGTCGCCTTCCCTTCCGCGATCTCAAACACGAGATTCACGCGGTCTTGCTCCAGCTCGATGATCTTGGGGTCGACCGTAGCCGCGTAACGCCCCTGCCGCCGGTAGACGTCGAGAATTCTCTGCACGTCCGCCTGCACTCGGGCCCGCGTGAAGACAGAACGTGGCTTGAGGTGCACCTCGCTGACCAGCGTATCGGTCTCAATCTCGCTGTTGCCCTCGAAGGCGACTTGGCTGATGACCGGGTTCTCAACAACCGTCACGTAGACGATGCCGCCGCTGCGATCGATCTGCACGTCGGAGAACAGGCCGGTGGCGAAAAGTGACTTGATCGACTGGTTGACTTTGCCGGGGTCGTAGGAATCGCCCACGGCAAATCGCAGATAGGAGCGAACCGTCTCCGGCTCAACGCGCCGGTTGCCCTCAACTTGGATTTGGCGGACCACAGCACCCTGAGCCGCGGCTTTTTGGGAAAAGACTAGAGCGTCGCCCCACACGACCCCCGTTGAGACCAGCGCCAACGGCAACAAAAGGCGGCACAGCCTCATCGACATAATCCAAACCACAGGCATTCGTAGATATGCTCGCGTTATTTGCCGACCCCCCTTCGGACACAGCGCTCGTCGGCTTCGAGGCGCTACACCGTACATAATCAAGAAGTGCTCTTAACAGGCTCCATAGGCCGTATTTCTTGGTCTTGGGCGCACTCCCTATAGGACTCAGTTTTAAACATTTAGGAAGCTGCGCGGAAGTGGCAAGTTTACGTCACCGAACAGGAATTTAACCGTCACCCATCAGTCGCCGCCACACCCTCAGCAGGTCATTCATGCTGACGTAAACCATCAGCATGAGTACAAGTGCGATTCCAATCTGGAACCCGATTTCCTGAATACGCTGACTGAGTGGTCGCCGTCGAACGGCCTCGATCGCATAGAACAAAAGGTGCCCACCATCGAGAACCGGTATTGGTAAGAGATTTAGAAAGCCAATGTTTGCCGAAATAAAGGCGGTCCAGATCAACAGCGCCACGATTCCCAGTTCAGCAACTCGCGCCGTCACCTCAGCTATCAGGATCGGCCCGCCCATCTGATCAGGAGACTGACGTCTCGTGATCATGTCGGCGATGCCTTGCACCGTTTGCGATATGTTGGTGTACGTCTCACGCACCCCAAGGCGCAGCGCCTCCAGCGGACCGACTTGCTTGGCCTTAATGCCAGTTGGCGACATCGATGGCCTCACGCCAATGAGACCGCGCCGGAACGTCCCGCCAAAAGTATCCTTTTGCTCCTCGACCTTGGGGGTCACCTCGATTTCCAGCATTTTGCCGTCGCGATCGACGCTGAACACGAGCTTGCGATCGCCGTTGATGCTGACGATCCGCTGCACATCCCCGAAGCCTTCAATCGTCCAGCCGTCGATGCTCGTGATCACATCGCCTCGCTCAAAACCAGCAGCCGCCGCCGGCATGCCCGCAATAACCTCGTCAATGCGCGGGGGAATCGTGCGCACACCAAATGTGACATTGATTGCGGTGTAGATAGCAATGGCCAAGAGAAAGTTCGCAATTGGCCCTGCCGCTACAACCGCAGCGCGCTTCCACAACGGCTTTGTTTGAAAGGCGCCGGCCCGCTCCTCGGGGGTCATCTTGGCAAGCGCATCGGCTGAGGCCTGGCTTGCCGCATTCGCGTCATCGAGAAACTTCACGTAACCACCCAACGGAATCCATGCAAAACGCCAGCGCGTCCCCTTGGAATCCGTGAAGCCGAAAATCTCTTTGCCAAAGCCAATCGAGAACGTCTTAACCGTGACGCCGCACCAGCGCGCGACGAGAAAGTGCCCAAGCTCGTGGACGAACACCACGACGCTGAGCACCAGTACAAACGCAGCGGCGGCGACAAGAATGCCCCAGGCGGACACAGCCAAACTCGCAAACATCACCATTCCACTTGCCTCCCTTCGTGCCTTCGGAGTGCGTGCTCAAGGCGCCAGACTTCCGATGCAGCAATATTGGACCTATAAATTGGGCCGACTGTCTGTTCGCCCAATAGGACGATGGCAATCGCTTGATGGCACCCTGAATTCGTTAACGAAACGGCATATGCAAAGGCGACGCGCCTGCGCCCTACACATAGCGATCAAGCAGAGAATGTGCCAGTTGCCGGGCCTCGGCATCGACATTCAATATACCCTTAAGCCCCCCCTCGGAGCGGATCAGTCCCCGCGACTCACCGCCATCGAGGCCTTGCTCGACAATTTGGGCGATTGCCGGAAAAGGGATGCGCCGGGCCAGAAAGGCCTCCACGGCCACTTCATTGGCGGCGTTGAGAACGGCAGGCGCGGTAGCGCCGCGACGCAATGCCTCGCGGGCAAGGTCCAAGGCGGGAAAGCGCTTTTCGTCGGGCGCTTCGAAAGTCAAGCTGCCTAGGGCCACCAGATCGAGCTTTTTCGTTGGCGTCGTCATACGTTGCGGCCAAGACAGCGAAAGTGCTATCGGCGTGCGCATATCGGGGCAGGCGAGTTGCGCGATGACTGAGCCGTCGGTGAAGCTGACCAGGCAATGAACGATCGACTGGGGGTGAACGACAACGCCGAGTTGGTCTGCATTCACGGGAAAGAGATGATACGCCTCGATCAGCTCCAGCCCCTTGTTCATCAGCGTTGCTGAATCGATGGTGACCTTTGCGCCCATCGACCAGTTTGGATGCCGCAGTGCCTCCTCTGGCGTTGCACGTGCCAATTGCTCCTCGTCCCAGGTCCGGAACGGACCGCCAGA
Source organism: Hyphomicrobium sp. (assembly GCA_024230315.1). GTDB lineage: Bacteria > Pseudomonadota > Alphaproteobacteria > Rhizobiales > Hyphomicrobiaceae > Hyphomicrobium_A. Next base: position 36,010 of record JAAERO010000054.1, on the reverse strand, counting down.
AGCTGTCAGCGTGAGTTTTTCGATGCTTGCCGGCTCGACGTTGCCGACAACCTGCAAGGCGGCCGAGTGCTCACTGTCGACAGGTAGGAGCTCCGCGCCCGTCCGGGCCACTTCCGCCATGAATACCGCGCCCGCGGAGACGAGACATTCCTTGTTGGCAAGCGCCAGCCGGCGTCCTTGGCGCACGGCCTCGAATGTCGGTTCAAGCCCGGCAGCACCCACAATAGCAGCCATGACGCAATCGGCTGGTTCGGCGGCGGCCGCGACAACGGCTGTTGGGCCGGCAGCCACCTTGATACCGGTGCCTGAGAGCAGAGATTTTAGCTCACCGTACTGACGTTCGTTGCCGATGACAGCGAGGCGGGCGCCCACACGTTTGGCGCTTTCGGCGAGCTCGGCAACACTGTTTTGGGCGGTGAGAGCTATGATCTCGAACGCGTCGGGCGTACGGCTCACGAGGTCGAGCGTGTTCTTACCGATCGATCCAGTCGCGCCAAGGATGCTCAAGCTTCGCCGTACCACAGCGTCGTGGGGCATCTCCGACTTTGCCTGAGCGCTTGACAGCCGCGCCATTCTACCTCTCATCGCAAAACGTCACATGCCAAATAACAGCGCCCGTGCCGGCGCGTGCGGATCGACGGCGAGGACAAATAGTCCCGCGGCCACAGCCACCGTAACGATGCTATCCATGCGATCCATGAAACCGCCGTGGCCTGGGATCAAGGCGCTTGCATCCTTGAACCCGAAGACGCGTTTCAATGCAGATTCGGCCAAGTCGCCTGCTTGAGCGACGATACCCAGCACGAGCCCCGTAAGCGCCAATCCTAAAGGTGAGGCGCCCCCGATAAAAAACGAAAAGAGAGTCGCGGCAGCCGTGCTTGCCACTAGCCCGCCCAACAGCCCTGCCCAGGTCTTGTTCGGCGAGATCTGGGGCCACAGCTTCGGTCCGCCAATCAATCGTCCCGCAGCATAAGCAGCAGTGTCTGAAGCCCACACAATCGCGAATATCAGCAGCACCGCGAGGAAGCCATAGGGCTCATCACCGCGCATCCAAAGCAATGCGACGGCCGGGATGCCGACGTATATCACACCGAGAACGGAAAGGCGTGCGCCGCGCCCGAAGACAAGCGGGACAAGAACAATTACGGCCGTGGCGATAACGGCAAGCCCAAGCGCCGCGTATCCCTTTGCCGCCAGAATGATCGCCGCCGTCACGGCGGCGGCATGAACGAAGAAAGCGAGATCAAAACTTAACCCGCGTACCACGCGGCCCCACTCCCAACTGATCACCAGCGAAACGACGAGGACGAGTAGACCAAACCACGTTGGCCCTGCGTAAGCCAAGGACAGGGCGATGAGCACCATAACGGCGCCTGCAATGATGCGCGCCCTCAGGTCCGTAGGCAGCTTGCCGTCCTCGTGCGCGTTCGCATGCGAAGCTGCCAAATTGTCGGGCATGGTGCGCGCCTCAAGCCATCGATCGCTTTGCGAGTCCGCCATAGCGGCGCTCACGGGCGCGGTACCGTGCAAGTGCTTCTTCCAAAAGCTCAAGCCCAAAATCCGGCCAATAGGCGTCGAGGAACACGAATTCCGTGTATGCAGCCTGCCACAGCAAGAAGTTCGACAAGCGCATCTCGCCGCTCGTGCGGATCAGCAAATCTGGATCGGGAATACCATATGTGTCGAGCGCGTCGTTGAGCGCGCCGGCTGTGATTTCCGATGGCTTGAGCGTCCCGGCCACGACAGCCTCGGCGAGTTTGCGCGCTGCTTTTGCGATCTCAGCGCGCGCGCCGTAATTGAACGCAATAATGAGCGTTAGCCTCTTGTTCTCCCGTGTCAGCTCGCACGCTTCATCGATGAGTGTCATCAGCTCTTTGTCGACATTGAATCGCTCACCGATGACGCGGATCCTGACGCCTGCTTTGTGAAGCTCGGCCAGATCAAGACGGATGAAGCGCTTCATCAGCCTCATAAGGTCGTCTATCTCATCAGCAGGCCGCGACCAGTTCTCGGAGGAAAAGCTGTAGAGCGTCAGGTAGGGAATCCCCAGATCGGCAACCGCGCGCACCGTGCGCCGCACTGCCTCCACACCTGAGCGGTGACCAACCGAGCGCGGCAAGCCGCGCGCCCGCGCCCAGCGCCCGTTGCCGTCCATGATGATGGCAATGTGACGGGGCGAAGCATCCGCGTCTTCATGTCGTCCGGTATGGTTGCTGATTTCCGTCACGTTTGTGGATAGGCTTTCGGTTGCGGACGGCGCAAGCGCCAACTTGAACGAAGTCGCGGGTGTTCGTTCGGCTCAGACTTTGTGGATATCGGCCTCCTTGGCCTCAAGCATTGCGTCGATCTCCTTAACGAGCTTGTCGGTCAATTCCTGCACATCGGCAGAGGCCTTGTGATGATCGTCTTGACTCATATCGCCCCCCTTCTCTAGCCTTTTGAGGTGCTCCATGCCTTCGCGACGCACGTTTCGCACAGAAACACGCGATTGCTCAGCGTATTTGTGCGCAAGCTTGGCGAATTCTTGACGGCGTTCGGCGGTTAGCGTCGGGATAGGCAAGCGTATCAACGTGCCATCGACGACCGGATTAAGGCCGAGGTTGGCTTCGCGTATCGCCCTGTCTACCGCAGAGATGTTGGCCTTATCCCAGACCTGCACCGAGATGGTGCGCGGCTCTGGCACCGAGATCGTCGCGACCTGACTGAGCGGCATTTTAGAGCCGTACACGGACACCTGCACAGGATCGAGCAGGTGGGTGCTCGCCCGCCCGGTTCTCAGGCCTGAAAACTCGCGTTTGAGCGCTTCAACGCTGGCGCGCATACGCTTTTTAAGCTCGTTGAGATCAAATGTACCGGTCAGCATTTCTTCTCCTTCAGCCCGCACGATGCGCCGCGGCACACATCCCAAGGCAGCAAGCAGCTCTGCTTCGCGCAGCTACAGGGTTTGCGATTCCTGTGAGCGAATGGGGGCTTTCAAGCGGATCATTCTATGACAGTTGCCCGCGCTTTTCCCTGCAACATTTTGAGGAGATTTCCCGGCTCCTCGATGGAGAACACAATTACCGGAAGTCCATTGTCGCGAGCAAGGGCGATCGCCGCTCCGTCCATGACCTTGAGATCTCGCGACAAAACCTCAGCATAACTCAGCCGTTCGAAGCGCTTAGCCCCCGGATTCGCACCCGGATCAGCATCATAGACGCCATCGACCTTAGTTGCTTTCGCCACCACCTGACACCCCATCTCGATGGCCCGCAACGTGGCGGCCGTGTCTGTCGTGAAAAATGGGTTACCCGTGCCAGCGGCAAAGATCACCACGTGCCCGCTAGCCAAACGTTGCAAGGCCTTGGGCCGAACGTAACTTTCGCACACCGTGGGCATCGGGATGGCAGAAAGCACGCGGGCGGGCGTATTGGCATGCTCCAGGGCATTCTGAAACGCCAGCGCGTTCATCACGGTAGCGAGCATGCCCATGTAGTCGGCTGCGGCCCGGTCCATGCCTTTGGCGGCGCCAGCAAGCCCCCGGAAAATGTTGCCGCCGCCAATAACCACGGCGATCTGGCATCCTTCCGCCACCGCCTCGGCAACGTCGCGCGCGAGACGGTCGACGACCTCCATGTCGATCCCGTAGGAGCTTTTGCCCATCAGGGCCTCGCCCGAGAGCTTCAGCAGCAACCGATCATAGATGAGCCTATCGCCGTCTGCTGCCATGACCGCTGCCTCGTCGCTTTGCCGCAATGCTACACTCGGCGGCCGGTGACCAGCCGCCAAGTCCTAACTAGCGCATCAGTGATGGATTCGGCTAGCCGCCTGCAGCAGCGGCAACCTCTGCGGCGAAATCATCCTCTTTCTTTTCGATCCCCTCGCCCAGCGCGTAGCGCACAAAACCGGCAATCTTGATGGGCGCGCCAACCTTGCCTTCGGCCTCTTTCAAGGCTTGCGATACACTCTTAGACGGGTCGTGGATATACGCTTGATCGAGCAGGCAGTGCTCCTTGCCGTAGCTCTTTAGCCCGCTCGCAACGATCTTTTCCAGAATGTGGTCCGGTTTGCCTTGGTTCTTGTCGGCGAGGATCGCCTTCTCGCGCTCCAACGTTTCGGCCGGCAAACCCGACAGATCGAGTGCCATCGGGCTTGTCGCGGCAACGTGCATCGCAATCATTCGCGCCAGATCGGAGAGCTCTTGGGTGTTCTTCGCATCCGACTCCAGCGCCACGAGCACGCCAATCTTGCCGAGCCCTGGTGCGATCTGGTTGTGTACGTAGGAACCTAGGGCGCCTTTGGAAACATTCAGAGTTCTGGCGCGGCGCAGCGTCATGTTCTCGCCTATGGTGGCGATCATCTCCTTGATGTGATCCTCAACCGTGATCTTCTCATTCGGATAGATCGTGGCCAAAAGCTTGGCCAAGTCGCCGTTTGCTTCACTCGCGAGCAATGTGATCTTCAGCACCATGTCTTGGAACTGCACGTTGCGCGCCACGAAGTCGGTTTCGGAATTAACCTCCACGACAGAACCCGACGTTCCCGATGCCGCGATACCCACAAGCCCCTCTGCTGCGATCCTTCCAGCCTTCTTTGCAGCTTTGGAAAGCCCCTTCTTGCGCAACCAGTCGACAGCGGCCTCCACATCGCCGCCTGTCTCGCTCAGGGCCCTCTTGCAATCCATCATCCCGACACCGGTCTTGTCGCGCAGTTCCTTCACCAGGCTCGCGGAAATAGTGGTCATGTCTACACTCTTTGGTTGGCAGGCGGTTTCACGCTACGCCCGTGGCTTGACAATAGGTTGTTGTTGCCGCTGTCACGCGCGGTGGCGCCGATCAGACTGCTCTGACCTCCACCAGCTTCTTGGCCAGAGCAACCCAGCCATCTTTCACGATTTGGCCTTGAAGCTTGAGCTTGGCATCGAGGGCAGTCAGCTGTTCTGGATCGAGGTCGGCGATCTGCCAGTAATGGAAGACGCCCGCGTCGTTGAGTTGCTGCTCAATCTTGACGGTAATCCCGCTGATATTCTTAAGGTCGTCGGCGTCGCCACGCGGCGCTTCAATGCCGCGGAACCCGGCGGGAGTCGCCGCCTTCTCTGCCTCCGGCAGCACTTCGGCGGATGGAGCTTCGGAGGCCCCGACGTCAACGCCCGTGGAAGTCTGGCTGCGCTCCAGACCATCGATAGCGGCGCGCGCGATGAGGTCGCAATAAAGCGTGATAGCGCGGCCGGCATCGTCATTTCCCGGAACGGGGAAATCGATGCCGTCGGGATCGCAATTGGTGTCGACGATGGCCACGATCGGGATCTTGAGCTTGCGCGCCTCCTTGATGGCGATGCTCTCCTTATTGGTGTCGATCACAAACAACAAGTCGGGCGTACCGCCCATATCCTTGATTCCGCCCAGCGCTTGATTGAGCTTGTCGCGCTCGCGCGTGATGTTGAGCACTTCCTTCTTGGTGCGGCCCTGAGGGTCGGCGACGATATCGTCGAGCTGGCGCAGGCGGCGTATCGACTGAGAGATCGTCTTCCAGTTGGTCAGCGTGCCACCAAGCCAACGGTGATTGATGAAATACTGTGCCGAACGCTGCGCCGAATCGGCGATTGCATCGGACGCTTGGCGCTTGGTCGCCACGTACAGAACGCGGCCACCACCAGCCACGGTGTCAGAAATCTTAACGAGCGCCTGATGCAACAACGGCGTCGTCTGCGTCAGATCAACAATATGAATGTTGTTGCGAGCGCCGTAGATAAACGGCGCCATCTTGGGGTTCCAGCGGTGTGACTGGTGGCCGAAGTGCACGCCAGCTTCCAAGAGCTGACGCATTTTGAACGCGGGAAGCGTCATTGGATCGTCCTTTTCCGGTTAGTCCGCCGCAAGCCTTGAGAAGGCGGTCTGCAGAGTACAGTTCCGCCCACCGGAGCGATCAGCAGGGCTTTCAATCTGCCAAGCGCAGAGGTTCGCGTGTGAGATGGGCGGCTTATAGGCTGGTTAGAATGCCTTGACAACCCGCATGCTGGAGCCATTGGCCGCCGCCGGCGATCTCGCCCAATGTGTTCATTAACGGAGGTTATTGCGGCAGGCAGCCCTTGAAACGCGATAGTGCAGCTTGGGGCAGGATCGCAATCGCCGTGCGGTCAGCTTTCGCCCATTTTTGAAGATGGGCAACGCGCGCCTCGACCAGGGCGACACAGCCCGACGTGCCGGTCCCCTTGCCTTCCCAAATGTGCACAAAGACGCAGCTACCCGCCTTCGATCGGCGCCTGGGCGGATAGTCGATAACGATGCCGCGCTTGTAGACGTCAATTGCGGCCATCTCCTCGCCGCTCGTCCCTTCGCCCGCCACGCTCCTGGGAACGATGCGCCCGTAGTGCGGCGAGCGCACATCATCAACGCAATAGTGCTCACCCGAAGCCAAACGCAGATGAGCATCGCGCTTTGCATCCTCAAAGCCGAACGTCGCCCCGAACCCATAGATGCCCGCCGGGGTCCGTTTGTCGCCTTCGCGCTTTTCAGGTTCACCCTGTTCAGCGAGCGAAACAAACGGATGCCCCCAAGCCAGCCCGTTCACGCCAACTACGGCGGGATCGGGTTCAGAGACGGGCACCCACGCCACTTCTTTGGCGGTCCGTTCAAAGGTGCGAAGGGTGGCGCGCGTATCGTCCATCGACGCCGTGATTACGAGCACAAGCCGGGTGGCGTCTCGAAGCGCGGACGGGCAGAGTGCTACGTTTTTCTGACAGCCCGTGAGCACGAGGAGCAAGGCCGCAGCAAGGGCCGTACGGATCACAATAATCATACCCTCTTGGCCATCTCACAGGAGATCCCGCGTGGCAAAACTACGGTCAGATCTCTACAACTTCCAATACACCCGGCACGGTTGCCAGCTCGCCGGCACGCGAAGGCGAGATATCAAAGCGTCCCGAGACAACGAATTCCATTTCCTTGCCCCGATCCTCAAGAGCCAACACAATGCGGATTTCGCCCCCGCCACCCCGCTTCAGATGCGATTTGAGCTCAGCAATAGTGGCAGCGTTCGATTGAACAACCCGCTGGTCGAGAACAACTTTGAGCCCTCGCTGCACACCCGCGACCGCCTTGTCGAGCGCTTCCAAGCCGTCGACCCGCATCTTTACAGTGTCGCCATTCCGCTCCGCGTTGACAGCAAGGAGAACCGGCGTGCCCGGCACCAACAGATCGCGGAATTTCGCAAGAGTGTCCGAAAAGATCACGGCCTCGAACTGGCCCGTGGTGTCAGAAAATAAGCCGAAGGCGAACTTGTTTCCCTTCTGCGACCTCCGTTCGCGCGCTGAAACGATAATGGCGGCCAGCCTGCCTTCGCTAACGCCGCGTTCGGTCATGGCTTCGAATTCGGCGTAGCTCCCCACGCCCAGCTTTTTTAGCGCCCGCGCGTACTGATCCAGCGGATGGCCTGAGAGATAGAAACCGATCGCATCGAACTCTTGGGAGAGACGCACCATCGGCGTCCAGGCCTTTGCCGGGCGAAAATCGAGTTGCGGGGCCGTATCGCCAATTCCGAAGAGATCGTCAGTGCCCGATGCTGTGTTTGCTTCACGGCGCTGCGCCAACGCCAGCATCACGTCTACGTTGTTGTGAACCAGCGCGCGATCGGGCTCCAAGCGATCGAAGGCACCTGCTGAAGAAAGTGTCTCGAGCGCGCGTCTATTTAGCGCCTTGGTATTAAGTCGGGATGCGAAATCGGCAAGGGTCCCATAGTGCCCGTTTGCGGTGCGCTCAGAGACGATCGTACCAACGGCCGCAGCGCCGATGTTTTTCAGCGCCGCTAGCGAGTAGCGAATGGCGCCAAGTCGGTCTGGCTCATCGCAGAGTTCCGCCAGGAAATCGACATCGGAGGCGTTCACGCATGGCGGCTTCACCTCGATGCCACTCTTTCTGGCTTCGGAGGCGAACAGGGCAAGCTTGTCGGTATTGCCCATTTCGAGTGTCATTGAGGCGGCGAGAAACTCCTCGCGGAAGTTCGCCTTCATATAGGCGGTCTGGTAGCTGACGAGCGCGTAAGGGGCAGAGTGGCTCTTATTGAAGCCGTAGCCTGAAAACTTGTCGATCAGCTCGAAAATGTAGGCCGCGTCCGCCCGCTCTACACCATTGTTGACGGCGCCCGCAACGAAGCGGGCCTGCTCCTTGGCCATACCCGCCTTGTCCTTCTTGCCCATGGCCTTACGCAGGATATCGGCCTGCCCGAGTGAGTACCCGGACATCACCTGGGCGATCTGCATCACCTGCTCCTGATAAACGATGACGCCGTAGGTCTCTTTAAGGATCGGCTCTAAGAGTGGATGCAAATAATCTACCGGCTCTTCACCGTGTTTGCGGTTGATATATGAGGGGATGCTGTCCATGGGGCCGGGGCGATAAAGCGCCACCATGGCGATAGTATCCTCAAAGCGGTCGGGCCTCAGACGCTTCAAGCTCTCGCGCATACCGGTGCTTTCCAGCTGGAACACGCCCACTGTGTCGGCCTTGGCGAGGATCTCGAACGTCTTGCGATCATCAAGCGGAAGTTTGGCTAGATCGACGTCGATGCCACGCCCGCGCTTGACGAGATCAACCGCCTTTTGGAGCACTGTCAGGGTCTTCAGGCCCAGGAAGTCGAACTTCACGAGCCCTGCGGCCTCAACCAGCTTCCAGTTGTATTGGGTGACAGGCGTATTCGATTTCGGGTCGAGTGTGAGCGGGACCAGCTCAACAAGCGGCCGGTCGGCGATCACGATGCCGGCTGCGTGCGTAGACGCGTGGCGGTAGAGCCCCTCGAGCTTCTGAGCAATCTCGAGCAGCCGCGCAACAAGCGGATCGGAGCTTTGCTCTTGTTGCAGTTTTGGCTCATCCGCGATGGCCTCGGCCAGGGTGACGGGATCAGCCGGATTATTAGGCACGAGCTTGCAAAGACGATCAACCTGGCCGTAGGGCATCTGCAAGACCCGACCGACGTCGCGCAGCACCGCGCGTGCTTGCAATTTGCCGTGCGTGATGATTTGGGCCACGCGGTCGTGCCCATATTTGTCCTGCACGTAGCGGATGACCTCGTCGCGGCGGTCCTGGCAAAAGTCGATATCGAAGTCGGGCATCGACACGCGTTCGGGATTGAGGAATCGCTCGAAAAGCAAACCGAACCGCAGCGGATCAAGGTCCGTAATGGTGAGGGCCCAAGCGACGAGCGAGCCCGCGCCTGAGCCGCGACCCGGCCCAACGGGTATGCTGCGGGACTCCGCCCACTTGATGAAGTCGGCAACGATGAGGAAGTAGCCAGCAAACTTCATGCGCGAGATGATATCGATCTCATAGGCAAGCCGCTTTTCGTAATCCTCCACATTGAAGCCCTGCGCCGGAGGCTCAGACGTCAACCGATTTTTCAGCCCCTCTTGGGCTTGCCGCCGCAGCTCAGCCGCTTCAAGGCGCGACTGCTCCGTCTCACTCACATCGTCACCACCGGCAACAAACCGCGGCAGGATGGGCTTGCGGCCTTTGGGGCGAAAGGCGCAGCGCTTGGCGATCTCGATGGTATTCTCAATCGCCTCGGGCAAATCGCTGAAAACCTCGGCCATCTGCTCCGCGCTTTTGAACGCGTGCTCCGACGTCACCCGCCGCCGGTCATCTTCCACGACGTAGCGCCCCTCCGCGATGCACAACATCGCGTCGTGGGCCTCATAGTCGTCAGGGGAGGCAAAGTAGGCCTCGTTGGTGGCAACGATGGGAATGTCGTGCGCATAGGCCAGTTCTAACAGGTGAGGCTCCACCTCTTGCTCGCTCTTCAGCCCGTGACGCTGGATCTCAACGTATAGTCGGTCACCGAACGCCGACTTGAGGCGAGCTAGGCGAGCTTTGGCCTGGCTGCGTTGTGCCTCGCACAATGTCTGGTCGATCGGTCCATCCGGTCCGCCCGTGAGCGCAATCAACCCTTCCGCGTGCTCCCCAAGCGCGGTGGCGGAAATATAAGGCTGCTCTGCATCGCCCGATTCCAAATGCGCACGACTGACCAGCTTTAGAATATTGGCGTAACCCGCATCGCTCATCGCAAAGAGTGCGATGGGACCATCGCCACCAAGCCGGACGGGCTTTGCGGTGTGCTCGATCTCCTCGGCCTTCTTCTCCTCAAAGTCTACACTGAGCGTGGCGCCGACGATGGGTTGAATGCCAGCGCCGGCAAGTTTGTCGGAGAATTCCAACGCGCCGAAAAGATTGCTGGTGTCACTCAGCCCGAGCGCCGGAAAGCCTTCCTCCGCAGCAAGCTTGGCGAGCCTTGGAATGGTAAGCGCGCCTTCGAGAAGCGAATAGGCCGAGTGTACTTTGAGGTGCACGAATTTGGCCGCGGCGGCGGCCGGCGGCGCATCTGCACTGTTGGAGGATGGAGAGCGACTCGGCGCGTTCATGGCCTTTTCTTAGACCACGACCCTCACGGCCCCAAGTGGCTCGCTGTGCTTGTCCCCCGAAGATGGGTGGCCTTATTTGAGCGAGCTTACCCGAACCTCGACCAAAACCCCATCCGTCAACCGCAACACGCGGTCCATGCTCCGCGCCAGCTCAAAGTTGTGCGTGGCAATGAGGGCCGCAACGCCCGAGCCGCGAATGAGACTGATGAGCGAATCGAAAACGTGCTCAGCCGTGTGAGGATCGAGATTTCCGGTCGGCTCATCAGCGAGGATAAGGCGCGGATTGTTGGCCAGCGCGCGCGCGATCGCCGTGCGCTGCTGCTCACCGCCCGACATCTCTGCTGGGCGGTGGTTGACGCGTTGGGCAAGCCCCAACGACGCTAAGAGTTCCTGCGCACGTTCCTCGGCTTTGCACCGGTCGCGCCCCAAGATCAACTGGGGCATTAACACATTTTCGAGCGCGGAGAACTCGGGCAGTAGCTGGTGAAACTGATAAATAAATCCCATTGTCCGGCGGCGCACACGCGTACGCTCAAGGTCACTCATCCCTGAGCAGTCGTGACCGCTAACGATCACGTGCCCGCTGTCCGGCGTCTCCAGCAATCCCGCGATGTGCAACAGCGTCGACTTGCCGGCACCCGACGGCCCGACCAGGGCAACGGCCTCGCCGGGATAAAGGTCGGCAGAGGCCCCGGCTAGCACCCCGATGTGGCGCGTGCCTTGGCGGTATGTGCGTACCAGCCCATCAAGTGTGATGACCGGATAGGTCGCAGCCTCTTGCACAGGTGTGAGTTCCTCAGTCAGAACAGTCATGCCTTGCACGCTCACTCGTATCTCAGTGCTTCGACCGGATCGAGCGTCGAGGCGCGCCAGGAGGGATAAAGCGTTGCAATAATCGAAAGCGCAAGTGCCATCCCAACGATGGAACCGGTTTCGCGCACGTCTATATCGGCAGGTAGCCGTGTCAGGTAATAGACATTTGGGTCAAATATGGTGGTGCTCGTCAGCCAGGCGGCAAACTCGCGCACAGATTCGACGTTCAGGCAAAATATGACGCCCAAGATCAACCCCGCAATTGTCCCAACAACACCAATCGAGGCCCCCGTTATGAGGAATACGCGCATCACCGCACCGCGCGTAGCACCCATTGTTCGCAGAATCGCAACGTCGCGCCCCTTGTCTTTGACGAGCATCATGAGACCGGAAATGATGTTGAGCGCAGCAACCAGGACGATCAGCGACAGGATGATGAACATCACGTTGCGCTCAACCTCCAGCACGGTGAAGAAAGTCTCGTTGCGCTGACGCCAGTCTGAAACATGGATCGTCGGACCACCCGCCTGCTTGATGACCACGGAATATTCGTCGACGTTTTCTGGATTCTCAGAGACAATCTCGAGCGCATCGACCTCCGGCCCTCTCGAAAAGTAGCGCTGCGCTTCGGCAAGCGGCATAAAAACCATCGTCCGGTCATACTCGGCCATGCCCATCTCGAACACGGCCGTTATGGAATAGGACTTGGTGCGCGGCACGATGCCAAACGGCGTCTGCGCCCCGCGCGGAGCCACAAGCGTAATCCTGTCGCCTACATTGACGCGCAGAAGATTTGCAAGCCGGGTTCCGATGGCGATTCCCTGTTTCTTGCCAAAGCCATCAAGCGTGCCAAAACGCACGTTCTCCGCGACAAGCGGCAAGGATTGAATACCGTCCTCGGTAAGCCCGCGCACCAGTGCTCCCGTCGCGTTCACGGCCGACGATACCATCACTTGCCCTTCGATCAGCGGCAGCACGACTTTGACGCCATTGACCTTGGCGATGCGTGCAGCGACTTCGGTATAATCGGTAAACGGCCCACCGATCTTGTTGACGATGATGTGTCCATTGAGCCCGAGAATTTTGGAGAACAGCTCTTTGCGGAAGCCGTTCATCACCGCCATCACGATGATAAGAGTTGCCACACCCAGCATGATGCCGGTGAAGGAGAACCCGGCGATCACGGAGATGAAGCCCTCCTTGCGCCGCGAGCGCAAATAGCGACCGGCCAACATCCACTCGAATGCGGCAAACGGCCAAGTGTCGGTAGTCGCTACGAGGGCGGCGGACGTTTCGGCGCTCTTCATCGCTACAGTGCCCCTTTTGCCATGTCCGTTATCCTACCCCACCGTTCTTTCGTTCTTGTCGGCGCTCTTGGCGTCACACGAGCGAACGCCGACTCTCGATGCTCGCAATAAGCCGGTTGACCGCGGCTTCCGGCGAAAGCGATACACGCTCACCCGTTTTGCGAGCCTTCACTTCGACCTCGCCCTGCTTGAGACCCCTGGGTCCGACGATGAGCTGAAACGGCAAACCGATGAGATCCATCGTGGCGAACTTTGCACCCGCCCGTTCGTCCGTGTCGTCGAGAAGCACCTCGATGCCAGCTTGGCGCAGCTTTTGGTAGATCGCGGTCGCGGCCTCGTCGGTCGCCTTGTCGCCGGCCTTCAGGTTTATGAGAGCAACCTCGAACGGCGCAACTGAAACCGGCCACACGATGCCGGCCTCGTCGTGGCTCGCCTCGATGATGGCGCCCGCCAAACGTGAAACGCCCACTCCGTAAGACCCCATTTGCGGCGTCACCATGTTGCCATCCGGCCCTTGGACCTTAGCGCCCATGGGTTCGGAGTACTTGGTGCCGAAGAAGAAAATGTGGCCGACCTCTATCCCACGCGCAGAAACACGCTTTTCAGCGGGCACCTCGGCTTCGAAGCGCTTGGGGTCGTGCTTTTCATCGGTGGCAGCGTATTTTGAGGTCCAGGCCTTGATAATCGGGCCCAAGTCGCCATCGAAATCTATATCTGCCGCAGGCACTTGGCTCTCAATGAGGTCTTTGTGGCAGTAGACTTGGCTCTCGCCCGTATCAGCCAGAATAATGAATTCGTGGCTCAGATCGCCGCCAATTGGCCCAGTGTCGGCGGCCATGGGGATCGATTTCAACCCCATGCGCGCAAACGTGCGCAGATAGGCCACGAACATGCGGTTGTAGGCCAAGCGAGCACCGTCCACCGTCAGATCAAAGGAATAGGCGTCCTTCATCAGGAACTCGCGCCCGCGCATCACCCCGAACCGTGGGCGGATCTCGTCACGGAACTTCCACTGGATGTGATAGAGGTTCTTCGGCAAGTCCTTATAGGACTTCACGCTCTCCCGGAAAATCTCTGTTATGAGCTCCTCATTCGTAGGGCCGTAGAGCAGATCACGTTCGTGCCGGTCCTGAATGCGCAGCATCTCCTTGCCGTAATCCTCATAGCGCCCGCTTTGGCGCCAGATGTCGGCCGACTGCAGCGTAGGCATCAGAAGCTCGATGGCGCCGGCACGATCCTGCTCTTCACGCACGATCTGCTCAATATTTCGCAATACGCGATAGCCGAGCGGCAGCCACGAATAGATGCCCGCCGCCGACTGCCGGATCATGGCGCTGCGCAGCATCAACTGATGCGAGACAATCTCCGCCTCCTTGGGCGTCTCGCGCAGAACCGGCAGAAAGTAGCGGGAAAGCAACATGGGCGACCGATCTTTGTCTGGGGCCTAGTACGGTTGCAGATGCGGCGCATTTACCATCTCAGGCACGATTTAGGGCCTGTTGTCGGCGCTGGTAGCGTGGAATAGACCGGGTGGCAATCCCGCGCCAAGTAACACGCGGCAATGGTCCCCCTTAAAAAAGGCGGCAGGCGTGCACCTCGTATCGTGAGCGCGCAAGATTGCCGCGGGACGTGACAGCGCTTGGCCTAATAAAGAGCATTCGCATCAACTTTGGTTGGCGAATTTTTTGCCGCAAGGCGCATGATGACGGTGACAGATGGCCGCCTATCGGCTAAATGTACTCCCCATAGGGTAGGTCAAAGCTGCAGAAACAGGCGGCAGGCAGCCCGAGTCTAGGGAGATTTCGGCCTTCGAGGCTGCCCATAAGGGTAGTTGCAAGGATGGCGTTTGTGTCGAGCCCGCCGCGACCACTGTGTCGCCAGGCAGCGCTCCACGACGCCGGCGATACTGACGTACAAGAGCAAGGTCGAAAGGCCTTACTCTTTGCGTTTCAAGCCCTGCGTTCTCGTCGCGTCAGGGATAGGGGACATTTTCAACGTCGATCCAGCGATAGACGATTGCAGAATAGACGAAGGCAAAAACCATCGTCGCGACGATGGTATTGATCACGAACACGCGCAAGAGCCGCGGCTTTTCAGGTGCACTCTCGGGCGTGCCGGGTACGACCTTGCCTGCCTCTTGCTGCGTGCGAACGCCAAGTGGCAGCACTGCGAACAGCGTGATCCACCAGATAAAGATGTAAATCCCGATGGCGAGGGTCGTATCCATGCGCAACTCTTGGCCGTCAGGCCTGCTCCAGTTCCACGAGCGTGCCGCAGAAATCCTTGGGATGCAGAAATAGCACGGGCTTGCCATGCGCCCCAATCTTGGGCGTGCCATCCCCCAGAACGCGCGCGCCCTGAGACTTCAATCTGTCGCGCGCGGCGATAACGTTGTCGACTTCATAGCAAACGTGGTGGATGCCGCCGTCAGGGTTCTTTTCGAGAAACTTGGCGATGGGCGACCCTTCACCTAAAGGCTCGAGCAATTCGATCTTGGTGTTTGGCAGAGTGATAAAAACCACCGTCACGCCGTGCTCGGGCTGCGGCAGTGGGTCGGTCACTTGCGCACCCAGTCCATCTTTGTAGACGGCCACCGCCGCTGTGAGATCGTTCACAGCGATAGCCACATGGTTGAGACGTCCAATCATCCAGTTCTCCCGTTTGGAGCATTTTTGGCCTTAATTATCGATCACGCTCACCAGCACCTTGCAAACGGGCTTCTTGCCCCAGACATCCCCAACAGCCGCGCGGACGGCGCGACGAACCGCCTCAGCAACGAGATCGGGCGCCTTGCGGCGCTTCGTTGGAACACTTCTCAACGTGCCGTCGATAGCATCGAGCACAACATCGAACATTGCATCGCCGTCGGCCGTCTCATGTGGCACGCCGTCGAGAATGGCCTGCGGCTCACCTAGCACCTCGCCGCCCCGCGATAAGCAAATCGTCACGACGACAATGCCGACGTACGACAGCTTGCGCCGTTCGCGCACGGGGCCGTCGTACTCGGCAATAAGCAGCCTGCCATCGCGAAAAAGACGGCCTACGGGCGCATCATCGACAACGGCGGGTTCGGGGGCCAGCCGCACGATCTCACCATCGAGCACCGGGAAAACGTCGCGCACACCCATCTCGCGCGCGAGTGCTGCATGCGCCTGGATGTGCCGCGCTTCGCCATGCATGGGCACCACCACTTCGGGCCTTATCCAGCGATACATTTGGCGCAGCTCGTCGCGGCGCGGATGTCCCGATACGTGAACGAGCGCATCGCTGTCGGTGAGCAAATTGCAACCAATTCGAGCAAGACTATTTTGGATGCGCCCGACGGCTTTCTCATTTCCCGGGATTGCGCGCGTGGAGTAGATGACGAGATCGCCTTTAGCGAGTGAAATAGCCGGGTGCTCTTCTGCCGCTATGCGCGCGAGCGCGGCCCTTGGCTCACCCTGGCTCCCGGTGCACAAAAGGACGACATCGCGCCGCGCCAGATCGCTAAACCGATCCTGGTCGAGGTACCTGAAGCTCTGGGGCAAATAGCCTGTGTCGATTGCAACATCGATGACACGATGCAGCGCCCGGCCGGCAACAACAAGATGCCGTCCGGTCTCTCGCGCGGTGTCAGCGACGGTCTTGATGCGCGCAACGTTCGAGGAAAAGCATGTGACGGCCACACGGCCCTTTGCACCCTTGATAATCTCGGTGATTGATTGCGCGACATCGCTTTCTGATGGCGAGGTTCCCTCACGGAAGGCATTGGTAGAGTCGCAAACGAGTGCCAGGACACCTTCGTCGCCCAAGGCGCTAAGGCGCGACTCATCGACCGGCTCCGTAATCATAGGCGTTTCATCGATCTTCCAATCGCCGGTGTGAAAAACCATGCCGGCGGGCGTGCGAATAGCGAGCGCACTCATCTCCGGAATCGAGTGGGGAAGTGTCACGAGTTCCACGTCGAAGGGACCAACGGCAAACTTTCCGTCGAGTGGGACAACATGAATGGGAAGTTCGAGCCCCCGGCCATACTCGGCGAGCTTCGCCTTCAGCATCCCTGCCGTAAAAGGCGTCGCATATATGGGTGCCTTCAGCCGCGGCCACAGCTCAATCACCGCGCCGACGTGGTCCTCGTGCGCATGCGTCAGAACGATGCCCGCCAGATCGGCTCTGTTTTCCTCGATAAAGCGAACGTCCGGCAAGATCACATCAATGCCGGGATCATTTTCACCCTCCGGAAACGTGATCCCGCAATCGACCATCATCCACTGACGCGCATCCTGCCTACCGTAGCCATACAGGTAAACGTTCATGCCGATTTCGCCGAGACCACCAAGGGCGACGAATACGAGCTCTTTTCCCCTTTTTTTTCGGCCCCCGCCGCACCCCTTCTCATTCATGGACTATCGTTTTCCTTCTGCGCCGCTCCAGTAGGAGATGCGTTTGCGAGCGCCACATCACCGTAGGTGAAGCGACGCACACGGCCATCTCCATCGGCAATCATGAGCGCCCCTTCATCATCGAGCCCGGCGAAAGACCCTTCCATAGATCCCTCATTGGCAGAAACGCGAAGCGGCTCACCAACCGGGCCAGCGCGCGCAAGCCAGGCTTCGCGTACCGCTGCAAAGCCAGCCCCGTCATTCCATGTCTTAAGCCAGGCGTCCATTTCCCGCGCCAGGAAGCACAAAGCCTCTCGCGGTGAAAGTGTCAAACCATTCGCAGCGAGATAAGTCGCCGCCCGACCCGGTTCGACTGGGGCAGAAGCAAGATTGAGCCCTATACCGATTACCGCCACGATCCTCTCTTCGCGCCCGCGCGTGCTGCTCTCAACCAGAATGCCACCGGCCTTGGCCGCGCCAATCAGAATATCGTTCGGCCATTTGAGCCGAAGTGTTTCACCAGGCTCCAGTGGACCCGTACCGCGGATGGCATCGATAGTCGCAACGCCGGCCACCAGCGAGAGTTGTCCGACCTTGGCGATCGGGGCGCTCGTTAAGAAGAGCAGGCTTGCATAAAGGTTTCCCGGCGGCGACGTCCACGATCGGCCCGACCTGCCGCGGCCTGATGTCTGCCGGTCCGCCAGCACCCACAGTGGCCCTGCCTCACCGGCAAGCGCACGGCGCATTGCTTCGCCGTTCGTTGAATCGATCTCTTCAAAGTGCAGGCAGCGGTCAGGACCGTGCGCGCCGGCGGCCGCGGGGCTCATGGAACGGGGATGACGGTCTGCAACGACTGCACCGCTGCCAGCGCCGCATTGACAAGAGGTTGGGGTACAAGGACGAACAACAGCACAAACAGGATCGCGATCGTCATGACAAAGCCAGGGCCACGCTCCACGGGCACGAAGGACTGGGTCGCATCATCGAAGAACATCACCTTGATGACCCGCAAATAATAGTAAGCGGCAACGACGCTCGCCAGAACGCCGATGACCGCAAGCGGATAAAGCCCGGCCTTGATAGCGGCGGCAAACACGTAGAACTTGGCGAAGAAGCCCGCAAGCGGCGGGATGCCGGCCATGGAGAAGAGGATCATTGCCAGGACGAACGCCATTGGAAGATTAGTCTTGGCAAGGCCCGACAGCGAGTCGATGTCCTCCAAAATTCCGTCCTTGGTGCGCATCGATAAGATGCATGCAAACGCACCCAGCGTCATAAACAGATAAATGGCAAGATAGATGAGCACGGCTTGCATGCCGGCTTCGTTGTTGGCTGCGACGCCAACTAACGCGTAGCCAATGTGTCCGATAGAGGAATAGGCCATCAGCCGTTTGATGTTGGTCTGCCCGATCGCCGCGAAGGCACCGAGCAACATCGAGGCGATGCTCAAGAAGACGATGATCTGCTGCCATTGCGGCGCGATGCCAGGAAAGGCTGTAAACACCACTCGCATCAAAAGTGCCATGGCGGCAAGCTTGGGTGCGGCGGCGAAGAAGGCCGTCACTGGGGTCGGCGCACCCTGGTAAACGTCTGGGGTCCACATGTGGAACGGCACCGCAGAAATCTTGAAGGCGATACCGATCAGCAAGAAGACGAGGCCGAAGGTGAGCCCGATATTGCCCGCCGCCGACTGCCCTTGGGCCACGCTTGCAATCACACCGAAGTCGACTGAGCCGGTGAACCCGTAGATCAGCGAAGCGCCATAAAGCAGCATGCCCGATGACAGAGCACCCAGCACGAAGTACTTGAGCCCCGCCTCGCTGGAGCGCACCTCATCACGCTTTATGGCCGCGACGACGTAGAGCGACAGGCTTTGCAGCTCGATGCCCAGGTAGAGCGCGATCAAATCACCTGCCGAAATCATGAGCATCATGCCAAGCACTGCCAGCAGCAAAAGCACGATATACTCAAAGGAAAGAAGACCCTGACGCGCAAGGTTGCCAAACGACATGATAATCACCAGAACCGCGCCGCCGATGATCAGAAGCTTCATGAAGCGCGCGAAGCCGTCGGCGATAAAGGCGCCGTCAAACACCGCCTCCCGCCCCGTCGTTCCGGTTGCAACGAGAACCGCGGCGAGGAGCAGGACGCCGATCGCGAGCCAAGCGGTGGCAAAGTCGCCACCCGGCGTTGCCTTACGAAACACGCCAAACATCAAAAGCGCCATCGCACCCAAGGCGACGACGATCTCGGGCAGGACCGGCGCGTATATGGACAAATGCTGCATTACGTACGGGCTCCCAACCTAAGGCACGATGAGTGCGGCCGCTGGCCCAACCGCGGCCTCATAGGCGGCAACGAGTTTCTTTACCGAGACTGCAGTTACGTCGAGCACGGGCGCGGGGTAAATGCCAAGCAGAAGCGTGAGGAACACGAGCGGCGCCATGATCGCAATCTCGCGATAGCTCAAGTCCTTGATGGTCTTAAGGGCCGGATTTACAAGCACACCGAAGATGACGCGCTTGTAGACGTAGAGCCCATATGCCGCTGAGGTGATCACGCCCGTGGTCGCCAAAAATGCCACCCATGTGTTGACCTTGAACGCAGCGAGAATCGTCAAGAATTCGCCGATGAAACCGCTCGTACCGGGCAACCCAAGATTGGCCATGGTGAAGACCATGAAGAGGGCAGCGTATACCGGCATACGCTGCACAAGACCGCCAAAGACAGAAATCTCATGCGTATGCATGCGATCGTAGAGAACGCCGACACCAAGGAATAGCCCGGTCGAGACAATCCCGTGAGAGAACATCTGGAAGACGGCGCCTTCAACGCCCTGGGTTGTAAACGTGAAGATACCCATCGTCACGAAGCCCATATGCGCCACCGAGGAGTAGGCAATGAGCTTTTTCAAATCGGTCTGCGCCAGCGCGATCAGCGATGTGTAGATGATCGCAATGACCGAAAGCCCGAACATAAGCGGTGCGAACTCTTGGCAGGCCAGCGGGAACATCGGCACCGAGAAACGCAAGAAACCGTAGGCGCCCAGCTTCAGGAGGATCGCCGCCAGGACGACCGAGCCAGCCGTCGGCGCCTCGACGTGCGCGTCCGGCAACCAAGTATGCACCGGCCACATCGGCAGCTTCACCGCAAAAGAGGCGAAGAAGGCAAGCCACAGCCACCACTGCATCTCTGGAGAGAAGAATTCCTGGCTCCTTGCCATCAGCGTCGGGATGTCGGTCGTATTTGCGGCCCAGTACATCGCCAACACGGCGAGCAGCATCAGAACCGAACCCAGCAGCGTGTAGAGGAAGAACTTGAAGGTCGCATAGACGCGATTTGGGCCGCCCCAAATACCGATGATGAGAAACATCGGGATGAGGCTGCCTTCAAAGAAGACGAGGAACAAGATGAGGTCCAGCGAACAGAACACACCAATCATAAGCGTTTCGAGCACAAGGAACGCGATCATGTATTCCTTGACGCGGTCCTGGATGACGACCCAACTCGAAATGACGCACAGCGGCAGCAAGAACGTCGTCAGGATGACGAACAGCATCGAAATGCCGTCGACGCCCATCTTGTACTTCATAACGCCGAGCCAATCGCGCTCCTCGACGAACTGGAAGGCCCCGCTCATGTTGTCGAAGTTGATCCAAATGAGCAGCGATATGAGGAACGTGATCGTCGTGGTCCACAGTGCGATCCAGCGTGCGTTGCCCTTCGCATCGCGATTGAGGCAACCGATGATCACCGCGCCAACGAGCGGCAGGAACGTAACGATCGAGAGGATGGGAGCCGACGAGATGTCCATTTATCGCGCGCCACCCATGATCATGAACCAGCTGAGAATGAGCGCAACGCCAATCAGCATCGCAAAGGCGTAGTGATAGATGTAACCCGTTTGCAGCTTCACGACGCGGTTCGTTACCCGGTAAACGCCTGCCGCGGTCCCGTCGATCAGCCCATTGATGATGCCTACGTCCCCGACCTTCCACAACACGTTTGCAATCCAGAATGTCGGGCGCACGAAAATGAAGTTGTAGAGCTCGTCAATGTACCACTTGTTGAGCAAGAACAGATAGATCGGGCGGAAGATGCGTGCAGTCAGCGCCGGCAGCCCGGGTGCGATGACATAGAAGAGGAACGGCATAAACGTTCCAAGCGCCATCGCTGTGAATGTCGACCAATGCACCCATTCGGGAAGGTCATGATGACTTGCCTGGTAGAGTTCCACTTCGATATTTTGGATAAGCGCGTTGTTCCAGAACGCGTTGGCGCCCTCGCCGATGAAGGCATAAATGCCGAGTACCCCAGCAAATGCCGCACCAACCCCTAGACACATGAGCGGGATGGTCATCACAAACGGGCTCTCATGCGTCTTGCGGTAATCGCTGGGATCGATGCGAGTCTTGCCGTGAAACGTCATGAGGATCAGCCGCCAAATATAGACCGCTGTCAGGAAGGCGCCGAAGAGCAGCAACCAGAAAGAGTACTGATAGTAGGTTTCCTTCGCATACGACGCGACGATGATCGCGTCCTTGGAATAGAACCCGGCAAAGCCGCCGATGTGGGGAATGCCAAAGCCTGAAAGGGCCAGTCCCCCTGCGATCATCATCAACCAAGTGATAGGCATCTTCGTCGCAAGCCCGCCCATCTTGCGCATGTCTTGCTCTTCATGCAGGGCGTGTTTCACAGAGCCCGCGCACAAGAACAGCAGCGACTTGAAGAAGGCGTGGCAGAAGAGGTGGAAGATGCCCATCGAAAAGGCGCCAAGGCCGCACGCCGCGAACATGTAGCCAAGTTGCGAACAGGTCGAATACGCGATGACGCGTTTGATGTCGTTCTGGCAGACGGCGATGGTTGCGGCAAAGAAGGCTGTGAACGAACCGACGAGGGTGACGAAGCCGAGTGCAATGGGTGCCTGCTCAAAGAGCGGGGAAAGCCGCGCCACCATAAACACGCCGGCCGTCACCATGGTGGCCGCATGGATCAAGGCGGAAACCGGAGTTGGGCCCTCCATCGCGTCAGGAAGCCAGGTGTGCAACAGGAACTGCGCCGACTTGCCCATCGCGCCCATAAACAAGAGCAGGCACAGCGTGGTCAGGATGTCGACCTCATAGCCGAGGAACAAGAACGTCTGCCCGGCCATCGTGGGGGCCGCACTGAAAAGCGCATCCATGTTGATGGTTCGGAAGATGGCAAAGAGGCCAAATATGCCCAGCGCAAAGCCGAAGTCGCCGACGCGATTGACGATGAACGCCTTGATGGCAGCCGCGTTCGCCGACTCCTTCTGATACCAGAAGCCAATGAGCAGGTACGAGAATAGACCCACGCCCTCCCAGCCAAAGAACATCTGCAGCAGGTTGTCGGACGCCACCAGCATCAACATGGAGAACGTGAAGCCGGACAGATAGGAGAAGAAGCGCGTGCGCGATGGGTCCTCGGACATGTAGCCGATCGAATAGACATGTACGAGCGCAGAGACCGTCGTGACGACCACGAACATGACAGCGGTTAACGTGTCGACCTTAAAGGCCCACGAGACGTCGAGTTCGCCGCTGGTGATCCAGCGCAGCACTGTGATGCTATCGGTCTCGTGCTGAAATCCCATGCGCCAGAAGACGATCCAAGAGAGGATGCACGAGACGATGAGCAAGCTGGTGGTGGTCAGCTCGGAGGCCCGCACGCCGAGGAGCCTGCCAAAGAATCCGGCGATAAGCGCACCCAAGGCCGGCAGGAACACGATTGCCGCGTAGATCATCGCGTCCCCCTCAGCCCTTCATCATGTTGACGTCGTCAACCGCGATCGAGCCGCGATTGCGATAGTAGACGACGACAATCGCCAGACCGATGGCCGCTTCCGCCGCGGCCACAGTCAAGATCAGCAACGCAAACACTTGGCCGACGAGATCGCCGAGGAAGTGCGAAAACGCCACGAGATTGATGTTGACGGCGAGAAGCATCAGCTCAATCGACATCAGAATGATGATGACATTCTTGCGGTTGAGAAAGATGCCAAACATGCCCAGCGTAAACAGAGACGCAGCGACGGTCAGGTAATGCCCGATGCCGATGGTCATCTCGCCTCGCTTTCTCAGCTCTGTCCGTCGGGGGCCGGAATGACCGACCCACCCGACGGCACCTTGACGACCTCGACGCCGTCCTTCGGTAAGCGTGCCACCTGCGCCGCGATCGACTGACGGCGAACGCCGCTCTTGTGCTGCAAGGTGAGAACGATCGCGCCGATCATCGCGACCAACAGAATGAGGCCCGCGACCTCGAAAAAGTAGATGTACTTCGTATAGAGGATATGACCCAGAGCCTCGGTATTGGAAACGCCGGAATCGGCAGTGGGCATGGCGGCTGCGAGCTTATGCGCTACGCCAAGGTCAAAACCCCGCGCCACGAACAATAAGATAAGCTCGACCAGAACGATGCCGCCAACCAACAATCCTATAGGCGCGTTCTTGATGAAGCCGGCCTTCAGCTCCGCGAAGTCAACGTCGAGCATCATGACGACGAACAGGAAGAGTACCGCCACCGCACCCACGTAGACGATGATGAGAACCATCGCCAGAAACTCAGCGCCCAAGAGAATGAACAGGCCCGCGGCGTTGAAGAAGGCCAGTACGAGGAATAGAACCGCATGCACGGGGTTCTTGGCCACGATCACCATCACCCCGGCGATAACCGAGAACACTGAAAAAAGATAGAAGAAGCCCGCAGTCAGTGCCATCGGTCAGAACCCAGCGCCCTCTTACGTCCACTGCCTTCGCCGCGCCCCACGCGTACGCGAAGGCCCACACCGGCACGCACATACTTGCGCAAGGGGCAATACCCCATGCGCTGCAACAATCCAAGCGGTGAGAACGCTATTGAGTGCAAAGAGCTGCTCGGACCTTCCGCTGCGTGATCAGCGGTAGGGTGCATCAAGCTCAAGATTCTTTGCAATCTCCCGTTCCCACCGATCCCCATTATCGAGCAACCTCTCCTTGTTGTAGTAGAGCTCCTCGCGCGTCTCGGTCGCAAACTCGAAATTCGGTCCCTCGACGATGGCGTCCACGGGGCACGCCTCCTCGCAGAGCCCGCAATAGATGCACTTGACCATATCAATGTCGTAGCGGGTGGGGCGTCGCGTGCCGTCATTGCGGCGCGGCCCAGCCTCTATCGTGATTGCCTGGGCAGGACAGATCGCCTCACACAGCTTACAAGCGATGCATCGCTCCTCGCCATTGGGATAGCGCCGCAGCGCATGCTCGCCGCGAAAGCGTGGTGATAATGGCCCGCGCTCGAAGGGATAGTCGATCGTCTTCTTTTTGGAAAAAAACTGACGCATGGCGAGACCGAAAGCGGAGACGAACTCCCAGAGAAAGAGAGCTCTTAGGGATTGTGCGACGTTCATTTGAGCCTCTCACCAGGCGCCATCGCGCAAGCAACTTCGCTCCAACAATCGGAAGCAGCACCGGTCAGGCGATGGCCGCGGCGCAAATTAGGGCTGCGGAACGCTTCTGCGGCGCCACTCCGCCATACCGCTCTCGTCTTGCTGCTACCCATCTCAATACCGCTAAGCTCAAAAGTCCAAATGCTGTGCCAATTAACGCGCCAGCTACGGACGGGCCATTGGGCTCAAAGGCCTGTCACGGAGAACCCCCCACGGGCAAACTGAAGCACGGCTGCTACGGCCACAACCATGAATAAAGAGAGCGGGAGGAACACCTTCCACCCAAGCCGCATCAACTGGTCGTAGCGATACCGCGGCACCATGGCCTTGGCCATAGCAAAGAGGAAGAAGACAAAAACGCTCTTGCCGACGAACCAGACGACACCCGGCACCCAGTTGAGCGGCGCCACGTCCACCGGCGGCAACCAGCCCCCCAGGAAAAGAAGCGTCGCCAGCGCACACATGGTCACGCACGATACGTACTCGCCGAGCATGTACAGCATATAGGGTGTCGAGGAATACTCGACCATGAAGCCGGCCACCAACTCCGATTCCGCTTCAACCAAGTCGAACGGTGGCCGGTTCGTCTCCGCAAGTGCCGAGACAAAGAAGACGACGAACATCGGTAAGAGCGGCAGCCAATACCAGTCTAACAGCGAATTTGGCAGGCCAACCCCCGTGCCGAGACCCGTCTTCTGCGCGTTGACGATATCGGTCAGGTTCAGGGAGCCGACGCACAAGATCACCGTAATGATCACGAAACCGATGGACACCTCATAGGACACCATTTGCGCCACGGACCGCAGCGAGCCCATGAACGGATACTTGGAGTTCGACGCCCAGCCTCCCATGATGATGCCGTAGACGGCCAGAGATGACAGCGCCAACAGGTAGAGCACGCCGACGTTGAGGTCGGACATCACCCACTTGCCTAAGCCATCTTCGTTGACGGGGATCGCGGCCCACGCGGCAAGTGCAAACGTCACGGTTGCAATGGGGCCTAGCAGAAACACGCCCTTATTGGCGCTGGCGGGAATAATCGGCTCTTTGAATACGAACTTCAAAAGATCGGCGAAAGACTGCAAGAGTCCAAAGGCACCAACGACATTGGGACCGCGCCGCAACTGCACGGCCGCCCACACCTTACGGTCCATCAACAATAGGTAGGCGACGACAATGAGCAGAGCCACCAGAATGAACAAGCTCCAGCCAACCATGGCCAATAGCCACAGCGCGTAATCCCACCATTCCTGAAAAGTGCTCTCACTCATCTCCGCCCAATCGACCTCGCGTTATTCGGCTGCCGACAAGCGGGAACCGGCGTTCATGCTCTTCTTCAGCGCGCTCATCTCCGCCATCACAGCAGAGGCGCGCGCAATTGGGTTTGTCAGGTAGAAGTCACGAACGGGAGACACAAACGGCTCATCGATCGTCGAACCCTTTAGCTTTGCTACGCTCTCAATACCTTTGCGGTCTGCTGGCGCAACGGCATCAAGCCTGGCCAGATGCGGCGCCACTGCGTACATGGCCGACCTCAGGGTGGTCAGCGTGTCGAAGGGAAGCGTGTGGTCGAGATGTGCAGACAACGCCCGCACGATCGCCCAATCCTCTTTTGCCTCACCCGGCGCAAAGACCGCGCGCTTCGTGAACTGCACCCTACCCTCGGTGTTCACGTACGTTGCGCTTTTCTCTGTGTAGGCGGCGGCGGGAAGGATGACATCGGCCCGGTGCGCCCCTGCGTCGCCATGCGTGCCCTGATAGATGACGAAGGTCGAGTCTGATCCCTTGTTCGCCAGGTCAACCTCGTCAGCGCCCAGCAGATAGAGGACGTCGAGCTTGCCTTTTACCGCCGCAGCGACCTGGTCTTGTGCATTAAGCGCGCCCTTGCCGACTGGCACGAACCCGAGGTCCAGGCCCGCCACGCGCGACGCAGCCGTATGGAGCACGTTAAAGCCGTTCCAGCTCGCGTCCTTGCCTTCCATCGCACCGAGCGCGATGCGTGCCGAAAGGCCGAGCAGCGCTGCTCCGTCGGCACGCGCATAAGCGCCAGCGCCGATGATTACCATCGACCGCTCCGCATCCTTTAGAACTTTGGCGAAGGCGTGAGGTCCCTCGGCCACCTCGCCGAGCGTTTTCGCACCGGCGCCCAGATAGTCATATGGGTAAGTCAAAGGCGCTTGTTCACCGATAACGCCCACCTTGAGGCCGCCAGTGCGCCAGCGCTTGAGGATTCGCGCGTTGAACACGGCCGCTTCGAGTCGCGGGTTCGTGCCGATAAGCAAAAGGGCGTCGGCTTGTTCGATGCCTGCGATCGTGGTGTTGAAAAGATAGCTTGCACGCCCAAGCGAAGGGGCTAGCTTGGCACCATCTTGACGGCAATCGATGTTCTTCACATCGATCCTGGTCATCAATTCCCTTAGCGCGAACATCTCCTCCGCACCGGCAAGATCTCCAACAATTGCTCCGATGCGCTCAGGTTTGGCTTCTTTCAGCTTGGCTGCCGCGGCGGCCAAGGCTTCCGCCCAACTGGCCGGTCTCAACTTGCCATCTTCGCGGACGTAAGGGCGATCGAGCCGTTGCGTTCGCAGGCCGTCACTCACGTGTCGCGTCTTGTCCGAAATCCATTCTTCGTTCACGTCATCGTTGTTGCGCGGCAGAATGCGCATGACCTCGCGCCCGCGTGCGTCCACGCGAATGGCCGACCCGACCGCGTCCATCACGTCAAAAGATTCTGTCTTCTCGAACTCCCAAGGCCGCGCCATGTACGACCATGGCCGGTGGGTGAGCGCGCCGACGGGACAAAGATCGTTCACGTTGGCCGACATCTCGGTGAGGATCCCGTGCTCCAGATAGGTCGTGATTTCCATGTCTTCGCCGCGGCCGATGGCGCCCAGCTCTTCCACGCCCGCGATTTCTGTCATGAAGCGCACGCAGCGAGTGCAATGGATGCACCGGTTCATGAAGGTCTTGATGAGCGGTCCGATGTATTTTTCCTCGACCGCGCGCTTATTTTCCACAAAGCGCGAGCCACCGAATCCAAACGCCATGGCCTGGTCTTGCAAGTCGCATTCACCGCCTTGATCGCAGATGGGGCAATCAAGCGGGTGATTGATAAGCAAGAATTCCATCACCCCTTCGCGGGCGTGCTTGACGAGCGGTGACTTGGTGGACACCTCGCGCGGCGAACCATCCCTATTCGGCGGCAGGTCGCCCACTCCCATGGCGCACGACGCTATCGGTTTGCCGATACCAACAACCTCCACGAGGCACATTCGGCAATTGCCTGCGATCGAAAGGCGCTCGTGGTAGCAAAAGCGCGGGATCTCGATGCCGGTCTGCTCACATGCCTGCAATATCGTGGTGCCATCCGCCACCTCGATCAGCGTGCCGTCGATGATGATCTGCTTTGACATCTACCCCACACAATCAACAAGTTATCGCGTTGCAATCGCCAGAACGGTGAGCCCGCCGAGAAATGCCAAAAGCGATAACCAGCCTCTAGCACGCGACGAAATGGGCACATCCCAGAACTGCGACTTGATCCAGAGTCCGACGCCGTAACCGACCACTAGGCCCAGCGCCGCACCGAGCCAACCCCAGGCGAGGTAGCCAACGATCGTGCCCACAATCGCCCCACCCGCTGAAAACAGCGAAAACGATGCAATCATCAGCGCCAGCAAGTCTACCACTTTCAGATCCTTTGCAGGTTTGCCTCACTCCGCCGCCTCTTTCAGCGCGGCTTGATATTGATCGATGCGTTCCTCGATGACGTCGCGGAAGTTGCGGATAAGACCTTGAACCGGCCAAGCCGCGGCATCGCCCAACGCACAGATCGTATGACTCTCGACTTGCTTCGTCACGTCAAACAGCAAGTCGATCTCGCGCTTCTCTGCTTCGCCACGCTGCATGCGTTCCAGCACGCGATACATCCAACCCGTTCCCTCGCGGCATGGCGTGCATTGGCCGCAGGACTCGTGCTTATAGAAGTAGGCGATGCGGGTAATAGCCTTGATCGGGTCGGTGGTCTTGTCCATCACGATGACGCAACCGGTGCCCAGACCCGATTTCAGCTTCGCCAGCGCATCGAAGTCGAGCGTCAGATCCTGGCACTGCTCGGCCCGGATCAACGGCATCGACGACCCCCCGGGAATGATCGCAAGAAGATTGTCCCAGCCCCCACGAACACCGCCCGCATGCGTATCAAGGAGCTCTCTTAGGGTTATGCCCATCTCCTCCTCGACGACGCAGGGACACTCCACGTGTCCGGAGATCTGGAACAGTTTGGTGCCGGCGCTGTCGAGTACCCCGAGCGAAGCAAACCAAGTGCCGCCACGTCGCAGAATATCAGGAACACTGGCGATGCTCTCAACGTTATTGACCGTTGTCGGCGCGCCATAGATCCCGCAGGCCGCCGGGAACGGCGGCTTGAGGCGGGGCATACCTTTTTTACCCTCAATGCTCTCCAGAAGCGCCGTTTCCTCACCGCAAATGTAAGCACCGGCACCGTGGTGCACGATGATGTCGAGGTCCCAGCCGTTGACGTTGTTCTTACCAATCAGCTTTGCGGCATTCGCCTCATCGACCGCTGTCTGCAGATGCTCGCGCTCGCGCACGAACTCACCGCGGATATAGATGAAGGCCGTATGCGCTCGTATGGCGAAGGCGGAGAGCAGAATGCCCTCAATCAACAAATGCGGGTCGTGGCGTATGATCTCCCGGTCCTTGCAGGAGCCAGGCTCGCTCTCGTCCGCATTGACCACGAGATAGGATGGGCGGGGATCGTTTCTCGGCATAAACGACCACTTGAGGCCGGTGGGGAAACCTGCCCCGCCACGCCCCCTGAGCCCCGAAGTCTTCACCTCGTTGATGACCCAGTCATGACCCCTTTCGATTAGCGCCTTAGTACCAGACCACGCACCACGCGCGCGTGCACCCTCAAGCCGCCAATCCTGAAAGCCGTAAAGGTTGCGAAAAATGCGATCCTTGTCCTCAAGCATCCGCCGCGCCCTCGCTTTCCTCAGACCTTCGCCGCATTTTTCCTGACCATGTCTTTGAGCGTGGTGGGGCCACCTAGCGGGCACGAGGCCTGCCGCCCAATCTGTGAGCCCGGCTTGGGAGGCGTGCCCTTTTCGAATCCATGGAGCACCTTATCGAACAGCTCCGGGTTCAAATCCTCGTAGGTATCCTTGGCAATCAGGACGACGGGCGCGTTGGCGCAGCACCCCAGGCACTCGACTTCCTCCCAAGAGAAGCGGCCGTCGCGTGAGAGCTCGTGTGGATTCTCTGCGATCCGCTCCTTGCAGATTTCGAGCACTGCCTCTGAGCCGCGCAACATGCAAGGCGTGGTGCCGCACACTTGGATATGTGCCGTCGAGCCCACGGGTTGAAGCTGGAACATCGTATAAAACGTGGCGACTTCCAACACGCGGATGTAGGCCATGCCCAGCATGTCGGCGACAGCGCGAATGGCTGGCTCCGTGCACCAGCCCTTCTGCTCCTGGGCGCGCCAGAGCAGTGAAATCACCGCGGAGGCTTGTTTGCCGGGCGGATACTTGGCGATGGTCTCTTTCGCCCACGCCAGGTTCCCCGACGTGAACTCGAACCTGAGCGGCTGCTCAGGGCAAAGTCGGCGTACAGCCAAGGCTAGCACCTCTTTGAAGCGCGGCGACACCTCAGCGTCACTCGCAACAATAGCCCGCGTACGCCACCCAGTTTCTTCGAGTTTAGTGCAGCGTACACTCATTTCCCTACGTCTAACCAGCTGTGAACGCAAGGTCTTGACGAGAACGTTTCGTTGGCCCGTTGGGTCTTCGGCGCGCAATGGCCTTGCCCGGATCACCGCTTAGCCAATCAATCAGTAAAATGACTGTCACAATGCAGGCAGCCACAAACGCAGTCTTCACGCCAATGCTCATGAAACACGTCGAGCTTAGCAACGAGCGCTGGCTGAAAATCACAGTTGATCGCAAACGAGACCGCGCGGTGGTGTTCTAGGACTACGGGGACATCGACCGTAGGCTTATCGATCGATCTCACCAAAGACGACATCGATTGAGCCGAGCACTGCGGAAACATCGGCCAGCATATGCTTGCGCGTCATGTAATCCATGGCCTGCAAGTGTGGGTAGCTCGGCGCGCGAATCTTGCAACGGTAAGGCTTATTGGAGCCATCCGACACGAGGTAGACCCCGAACTCACCCTTGGGTGCCTCGACTGTGGCGTAGACCTCGCCCTCGGGGACATGGAAACCCTCAGTGTAGAGCTTGAAGTGGTGAATCAGCGCCTCCATATAGCGCTTCATATCCGCGCGCCGGGGCGGCACAATCTTGCGATCCTGGGCAACAAACGGTCCCTGCCCTTCGGCGGACTGCAATTTCTCGCAGCATTGCTTCATGAGGCGCAACGACTGGCGCATCTCTTCCATGCGCACGAGATAGCGGTCATAGCAATCGCCGTGCTTTCCGATAGGGATGTCGAAGTCCAACTCAGGGTAGCACTCATAGGGTTGTGCTTTGCGTAGGTCCCAAGCCGCGCCCGAGCCGCGGAGCATGACCCCGGAAAATCCCCAGTCGAAGCACTCCTGCAAGCTGACCACGCCGATATCGACGTTGCGCTGCTTGAAGATACGGTTGTGCGTGAGCAGTCCCTCGATGTCGTCCAGGACCTTAGGGTGCGCTTCTGAGAAGGCGCAGATGTCATCGATCAGTTCCGGCGGCAAATCCATGTGCACGCCACCCATGCGGAAATACTTGGCGTGCATGCGGCTACCCGAGGCGCGCTCGTAGAAGATCATCAGCTTCTCGCGCTCCTCAAAGCCCCACAGCGGGGGCGTCAGTGCGCCGATGTCCATCGCCTGCGTGGTGACATTGAGGAGGTGCGAGAGCAACCGCCCGATCTCGCTATAGAGCACGCGGATGAGCTGGCCCCGCTTCGGAACCTCAAGGGCCAATAGCTTTTCCGCAGCAAGGCAGAAAGCATGTTCCTGGTTCATGGGCGCGACGTAGTCGAGCCGGTCGAAATAGCCGATCGCCTGTAGATAGGTCTTGTGCTCAATGAGCTTTTCTGTGCCGCGATGAAGTAATCCGATGTGCGGGTCGACCCGCTCCACGACCTCGCCGTCAAGCTCGAGCACGAGACGCAGCACGCCATGCGCGGCGGGATGCTGCGGCCCGAAGTTGATATTGAACTGCCGGATGTCGGTCTCGGCCATCAACGTGTTCCTTCCAGCGGCGCAATAGGCGAAACGCGGGCTTTTTTCGCTTTCTCATTGACGCGAGAAACGAACCTGGACCAGGGCAAGATAATTCGTTCGTGATGCCCCTCGCCGATCGGCTCGATACCGTCGTGCGCCTTCACTTTGAACCACACGCGCCGGCCTTGGACCTTCGTGCACTCGGCATCGACCGTCACGGTTTGTCCCGGCACAGTTGCAGCCAGATGCGTAATATATATGTGCACGCCCAGGCCTCCTTCACCTGAATCGTGATGCGGCGCCAATAGTTTCATGCAGGTCCACTCCATGAGCCCCACCATGAAACCGGTTGCAAACACCGTCGGCAACTCCTTGAACTCGTCAGCCTCGGGGAAGAGGTGCGGCACAGTCTTCTCAGCGGGTACGCGATACGAGAATCGTACGCTCGCACCCAGTTTCAGCGTGTCCTTCATGGGCTCATGCCTTGCCGCCAGTAGACCCACCGCTCGCCTTCTCATCGCCGGGCAGAACGTATTGCGGCCCCTCCCAGGGAGATTCGAAGTCGAACGAGCGGAACTCCTGCTTCAGCTCGACCGGTTCGTAAACAACGCGCTTCTGCTCATCGTCGTAGCGCACCTCCACGTACCCTGTGAGAGGGAAGTCTTTGCGCAAGGGATAGCCCTGGAACCCGTAGTCAGTGAGGAGACGGCGCAGGTCGGGGTGCCCGGAAAACAGAATACCGAACATGTCATAGGCCTCGCGCTCAAACCAGTTGGCCACCGAGAACAGGCCGACCACACTTGCGACGGGCGTTGTCTCATCGGTTTCGAGCTTGACGCGGATGCGCTGGTTGAGACGCGGGGAAAGCAAATGATAGACGACATCGAAACGGTTCGTACGTGCGGGCCGATCGACGCCGCAAATGTCGATCAGGATTTCAAAACGACAGCGGGGATCGTCTCGCAGGAACGTCATGACCGTGACGATCTCCTCGCGCGCAACGTGGAGCGTCAACTCTTTGTGGGCAATCATCATGGATCCGATAGCAGCGGGATGCTGCCGGACGGCGTATTCGCCTAACTGTTGTAACGAATCTGCCATTATGGATCCTATTCGAGAAAGGCACCAGAAGGCTTGCAAGCCTCAACCGACACATCTGTTCCCTGACGCTTGATGCGCATTTGGCGAGTGAGACCTCACCCTCGCCACTCGCTGCGCACTATCCTTGCGCCGACTACCGTCACTTACCGTTCAATCGTACCCGTGCGGCGCATCTTGCGTTGCAGAAGCAGCACGCCATAAACCAGCGCCTCGGCCGTCGGCGGGCAGCCCGGTACATAGATGTCGACCGGCACGATGCGATCGCACCCGCGCACCACAGCGTATGAGAAGTGGTAGTAGCCGCCGCCGTTGGCGCAGCTGCCCATGGAAATCACGTAACGCGGCTCGGGCATCTGGTCGTAGACTTTGCGCAAAGCCGGCGCCATCTTGTTGGTGAGGGTGCCCGCCACGATCATCACGTCGGACTGGCGCGGCGATGCGCGCGGGGCAAACCCGAAGCGCTCCAGATCATAGCGCGGCATCGAGGCCTGCATCATTTCAATGGCGCAGCACGCAAGCCCGAAGGTCATCCACATCAGCGAGCCGGTGCGCGCCCAGTTGATGAGATCGTCGCTGGTGGTGACCAGGAAACCCCTGTCGGCGAGCTTATTGGATATATGGGCGAAGCCTTCATCGCCAGGCTTGACGAGAATGCCGCCGGATTCGGCGCCGGGCTGTGTGATCAATCCCATTCCAGCGCCCCTTTCCGCCACTCATAGACGAAACCGACGGTCAATACAGCGAGGAAGATGATCATCGACCAGAACCCAAAGATCCCGATGTCGTTGAAGGCCACAGCCCAGGGAAAGAGGAATGCCACCTCCAGATCAAAAATGATGAAGAGGATGGCCACCAGATAGTAACGGATGTCGAACTTCATCCGTGCGTCATCGAAGGCGTTGAACCCGCACTCATAGGCCGACACCTTTTCCGGGTCGGGATTGCGCACGGCAATCACGAACGGCACCGCCATCAAAATAAGTGCGATGGCAAGCGCGACCGCGACAAAGATGGTTATGGGCAAATAGTCAGTAAAAAGCTGATCCATTGGAGGCCTGCAGTCCCCGCGCCGCCAAGCTGATGCGGCGCAATATCAATATCGGTGTTAACGCACGCTCATGACCGGCGCAAGCCAAAGGACGGCCAGTTCGGCTGGGGTCGCGTTCATGCGCAGCATGGCTTCGCCATGACGCAAACCTGAGGCCGCGGGACGCGACGGCGCCCCCGGCGCAACCGCGGGTCGTCAACACGGAACAACCGCCGTTGAACGACGCTTGCGGCAGCTTGTGTCTGTGAACAAATCATGGCGCGAGAGACGGGACTCGAACCCGCGACCTCCGGCGTGACAGGCCGGCGCTCTAACCAACTGAGCTACTCCCGCAATCGAAAACGCGCGCCCCGAGAAGAGCGCGCTGTCACGAAGGAATCCCTTACGTCCGCGCCCCGGCTAAGTCAAGAAGGGCGGCGGTCGAGGACCACTCTGCACGCCCTATTGGCGCTCCCTTTGGCCGCCTCAGGACGCCGAGGTCATGCCCAAAAAATCGCGTTTGCCGATCTGGAGACCGTTATGGCGCAAGATCACAAAAGCGGTGGTTGCGTGAAAGTAGAAATTCGGCAGCGCAAAGTGAAGCAAATACTCCTGCCCCTTAAATGACACCTCATGCCCGCGAATGGTGAACGAGATATGGCGCTGTTCGGAACCGTCAATTTGCTCAGGCTTCACTGCCGACAGGAAGGTGATCGTCTTGGTAACGCGTTCCTTAAGTTCAGGGAACGTCAACTCGGAATCTTCATAGCTCGGAACAGACAGGCCCGCGAGCCTGGCGGCGGCGCCCTTGGCAAGGTCCGTTGCGATCTGCACCTGCTGCATAAACGCTAGCATGTCAGGATAGAGACGTGCGTTGAGCAACACTGCCGCATTGAAGCTCCCTGCTTCAGCGTACGCGGCCGCCTTAGACAGAATGGTGTCGAGTGCCCTGAGGGTCTGAACAAAGGCTGGGACAGAAGCCTGATACATCGAGAGGGTCATGCCGCTCCTTTTATCCTTAGCCCCCACGGTTCGGCATGATGGCCCCGCGGAGAGTTGCGCAAATACGCAGACCTCCATGCGTGAGAGGCTAAGTGGTGGGCGGTGAGAGGGTCGAACTCCCGACATCCTCGGTGTAAACGAGGCGCTCTACCACTGAGCTAACCGCCCTTAACGCCCGATGTAGCGAGCTTGGACCAAAGGCGCAACGACCACCAACGCGCATGCCAACTTTGCCCTGAAGCGACCCTTTTGCCCCTCATATCAAAGTTACGCCTAAAGCGTGATGGACGCGGGCTGGAGCGCCTCTTAACAGAACGGATCAGCGTAAAGAGCGCCAAACTGCCGATTTGAGCGAATAGCGAAGGCGCGCCGCATGAATTGCGACGCGCCAGAAACATTTATTAGGGAACCTCTGATCAACTTCCGTTAACCCGAGATGATCTCCAAGAGAACCTTGATTTCAATGCAAAAACGTCTTCCTCAGGCTCCGAATTCGCAGTTGTTCAGAGGTTCCTTAGTGAGGCGCGATGCCCGTTAATTCAGCTGCTCCTTCAGGCCCTTCGAAGGGCTGAACTTGGCAACGCGTGAGGCCGGAATCTTGATCGTCGCACCAGTCGCCGGGTTGCGCCCTTCGCGTGCTTTGCGCTGAGCAACCTTGAAGGTGCCGAAATCTGGAATGCGTACCTCGTCGCCCTTCCTCAGAGAGCCCCTGATGTGCTCGAGCACAGCGTCGACCGCAACACCAGCCTTTTCCTTGGTGAGCTCGGCGTCCTTGGCGACGGCGTCGATCAAATCTTTCTTGCTCATCTCATTTGCGTCCTTTGCGTTCGGAGTCGTCTGGATGGGCCGGCGACTAGCGCTCTAGCCCCATAATGCTGCCGTTGTGGCCGCGTCAGAGTTGGACAAAAACGCCCAATATCAGCCCTCGTCAAGGGGGTAGACAGCCCATTTTTCCCGAAAAACCTGGGGAAATAGGCCAACGAGGCGCACGGACAGAGAACACGATCCCTTCCCCCAGGCCAGCGAGCCAGGATGTCCCGGATAACGGCTTTTGTTAAGTGGACCGTGGGAGGGATGACGCCCGTGAGGTCTCAGTGCGCTGTCACGCGTGAGCCGCCCTTCTTCTCATCGTCATCCTGTACCGTTTGCGTTTCGTCAACCTCATCCCAGCTCATGCGCTCGGGTGCTTTGACAAGCGCCGCCTTCAAAACGTCATCGAGCATGACTGCGGGAACGATATCGAGCTTGTTCTTGATCTCCTCGGAGATCTCGGCGAGATCCTTGACGTTCTCCTCGGGGATGATGACGGTCTTGATGCCGCCACGCAGGGCCGCGAGCAGCTTCTCCTTCAATCCCCCGATCGGAAGCACCCGGCC
>JAAERO010000053.1 GCA_024230315.1 Hyphomicrobium sp. | reverse complement strand
GTTGGCCGCCTTGTCGCGCGATGTCTCGAAAACATGGTGGCAAGACAACCACTCACGATGCGTCGCCTCATTCAAGACACCCACGAATGCCGGGCATTCGAAGGTGTCTCCTATTGAACCGGACTAAAGCGTAGAGGTATGGTAGAAAACGCTATGCGCCAGCCGATCACCAGTTTTGGCCTCATTAAGAGCCGCGCGGGAAAATTCCGCTGCGCTCTGCCGGCGCGCGCCCATCGGCTACTGACCCTTCTCCTTATAAGCCCCTGAGCCTTGGCATTCCCGGGACGAACCGGGGCGGGCGCTCAGGGGATGAAAAGTCGAGAGAGCTGATGGATGAATGCCAGCTCCGAAGGGAGGCTGGCCGAAGGGAAAGACAAGACCGATGAGCACCAAATCCGATAAGCCCGAGGCCGCGAAGGCCAATGCCGACCGGGTTCTGATCTTCGATACGACGCTGCGCGATGGGGAACAGTGCCCCGGCGCAACCATGAACTTCGAGGAAAAGCTGGAGGTGGCCGACTGCCTCG
Organism: Hyphomicrobium sp.; assembly: GCA_024230315.1. Classification (GTDB taxonomy): domain Bacteria; phylum Pseudomonadota; class Alphaproteobacteria; order Rhizobiales; family Hyphomicrobiaceae; genus Hyphomicrobium_A. Next base: position 3,412 of record JAAERO010000053.1, on the reverse strand, counting down.
ACGCGCTGGGTGTCGATATCATCGAGGCGGGTTTTCCAATTGCCTCGGAGGGCGATTTTGAGGCTGTGAGCGCGATTTCCAAGCGCGTGAAGAAGGCGACGGTCGCCGGTCTTGCGCGGGCAATATTTGCCGATATCGATCGCGCCGGCGAGGCGGTGCGCCACGCGCAACGTGGCCGCATCCACACGTTCGTGTCGACGTCGCCAATTCACCTTGCGCATCAGATGCGCAAGACTGAGGCTGAGGTTCTGGAAATCATCACCGCGACCGTGACGCGGGCGCGCAACATCGTGGAGGATGTCGAGTGGTCGGCGATGGACGCCACGCGTACGTCAATTGACTATCTGTGCCGTTGCGTGGAAGCGGCAATCAAGGCAGGCGCCACGACCATCAACCTGCCCGACACTGTCGGCTACGCGACGCCGGAGGAATACGCTGGCATGTTCCGCGCCGTGCGTGAGCGTGTGGCTCAGTCCGACAAGGCGATCTTCTCCACACACTGCCACAACGATTTGGGGCTTGCCGTAGCGAACTCGATCGCGGCCATGGCGGCGGGCGCTCGGCAGATCGAATGCACGATCAATGGCATCGGCGAACGTGCCGGAAATGCGGCGCTCGAAGAGGTCGTCATGGCGATGCGTACGCGCCGCGACTTTCTGCCGTATGATTACGGGATCGATACCACGCTGCTGTCGCGGGCTTCAAAGCTTGTGTCGGCGGTGACCAATTTCCCCGTTCAGTACAACAAGGCCATCGTCGGCCGCAATGCGTTTGCCCATGAGAGCGGCATTCATCAAGACGGCATCCTCAAGTACCAGCAGACCTACGAGATCATGACGCCGGAGTCTGTGGGCGTCAGTAAGAGCTCGCTCGTCATGGGGAAGCATTCCGGGCGCAACGCATTTCGTAGCAAGCTGAAGGAGCTTGGCTATGAGCTGGGGGAGAATGCGCTTGAGGATGCGTTCTTGCGCTTCAAGGGTCTGGCCGACCGAAAGAAGCAAATCTACGATGAGGACATCGAAGCCATCGTTGATGAGGGCATTGCCCATATGCATGAGCGTATGAAGGTCGTGGCGCTGACGGTCATTGCCGGCACCGTGGGACAGCAATCGGCGACGCTGACGCTCGACATCGAAGGCACGGAGCACACTGTGCAGGCAACCGGCAACGGCCCGGTAGATGCAACCTTCAATGCCATAAAAATGGTGGTACCGCACGAGGCCAAGCTCGACCTCTACCAGGTGCACGCCGTGACGGAAGGCACCGACGCCCAGGCCAAGGTCACAGTACGACTAGAGGAAGATGGCTACATGGTTACCGGGCGCGGGGCCGAAACGGACACGTTGGTCGCCTCGGCACGCGCATACGTCTACGCGCTGACGCGCCTCATGGTTAAGCGGCAGAAAACGGCCCGGGTCCAACAGGCGATCTAGGTTGTTTTGCTCAAAGGGAATGCAACGGCCGTGCTTACCTTAGGCAAGCATGGCCGTTGCTTTCTGCCGCGCGTTGGCTTCACTCAACAGACGGTTTAAGTCTTTTGATGGGTCGGCGGGCACAAGAGTTGCTCTCAGTTATGAGGCGGGGCAGGGCTGCGTCTTGAGCTTGGTGTACGTGATGGGTGGCCCGCCAGAGTGGGCGAGTGGACAATGCAGCTGGGTGTAGCGACCGCTTTTTCTGATGATATCGCCATAGACCTGGGCACGGCGAATACGCTTGTCCATGTGGCCGGGCGCGGCATCATCATTGATGAGCCATCCGTCGTCGCTGTGCATTCGTTTCGCGGTTGGCGCGAGCTGCTGGCCGTCGGGCGCAAAGCCAAGCTGCTGGTCAGCCGGTCGCCTGAGAAGATTGAGGAGGTTCACCCGCTGCGCGACGGCTTCATTGCCGACTTCGTCGCGACCGAGGAGATGCTGCGCCAATTCATCAAGCGCGCCAAGACGATGTTGGGGTTTCGCCGCCCGCGCATCCTGATCTGTGTCCCGGCGGGCGCAACGCCTGTGGAACGGCGCGCAGTTTACGACACGGCAATGTCGTTGGGCGCGCGCAAGGTCTACCTCGTTGCCGAGCCGGTGGCGGCCTCTCTGGGCGTGGGACTTTCGGTCGAAGAGGGCACGGCCTTGATGGTTGTCGACGTCGGTGGAGGAACGACAGATATTGCCGTGTTATCGCGCGGCGTTGTTATTGCTGCGCGCACGCTGCGCTGCGCTGGCAACGCCATGGAAGAGGCGATCATTCGCTACGTGCGTCGCAAGCATAACCTGCTTATCGGCTGGGCAAATGCGGAGCGCATCAAGGTCGAGGCCGGGACTGCGCTTGCTAAGCTCAATGGTCGCGCGGCCGAGGTCCATATTCGCGGGCGCGACGTGCGCTCTGGTCTCGCCAAGATGGCGGTTCTGACGCCCAAAGATATTGCAGCGGCGCTTTCTGAGCCGATCGACGTGATGGCCGACTTTATCGAGCGCACCCTAGAAGATCTGCCCCCCGACGTGATGAGCGAGATCACCCTGCGCGGCATCTATTTAACGGGCGGGGGCGCAATGCTCGACAAGCTCGACGCCGCGCTCTCTCGCCAAGTGGGGATCAGGGTTCGCGCTACACAGAGCCCGATGCATTGCGTCGTCAAAGGTTCTGCGATGGTGCTTTCCGAGTTGGGGCAGCGTGAGCACTTGCTGATGCGGCCATAGGCGTGGTGATTGGGCGCGCGCCCGACGCTATTGAGGCGTGCCGAGCGGGCTGGTGCGCTGGACAGGCCCGTGCCGGGATGATAGACGCAACTCATTACTGGGGCTCGCGTAGCGGGCCCCTTTGCCGTCGTGGCGCACGGGCGCCGGGCAGCCGTCGGATACGCGGCACGGGTGTATAGCTCAGTTGGTAGAGCAGCTGACTCTTAATCAGCGGGTCCAAGGTTCGAGTCCTTGTACACCCACCAACATTTTCAATGGGTTAAGTCCCCACCCATTCACGGCAGCCACCAAAAAGGTAGCACATAGGTAGCAGATTTGGCTAGCTAGGAGTTGTGCTCGCCAAGGCTACGTTGGATGATGATCTCGCCTTAAAACGCTTGAGGGTACGGGGGCGGGGGCGTTGGGCTAATTCCGAACACTTCCCGCTTCAGCCAACGCTTGGCTCTTCAATTTGGCGGGACAGGACAGCTCAAATCACCTTCCTCGCACATGAGGTAAGCCTTCAATTCGTCAATGCGCTTTCTGGTCAACAGGTCGGCACATCCGAGGTGGATTATAGGATAAACGCTGCCGCCCGACACCGCTGATTGTCTGACATCAGCGCCCATGGGACTAATTGAGGCCTTTGCATAAGGGAGTGTTTTTGGCTCATCGTCACCAATCAGGAGTGAACGATGAGACAGAAATCAGAAAGCTATCAGGGTGCCGCGGAACGCACGATCAAGGAC
>JAAERO010000052.1 GCA_024230315.1 Hyphomicrobium sp. | reverse complement strand
TTCCGAACCGTTCCTCAAACTCAATCAACGTCTTGGGGAAACCGCGCCATAGCGCCTCGTGATGCGTCTCTGCCATTTGGATATCTCATTGATATCCATAGAGCATTCTTATGTGGCCGGACTAAAGCGGAGAGGTATGGCGCCCGCCATTTCTCTGGCGCGGGCTCAAACACTGCGTCCAGTAGTTCCGCGCCTTCTCCGCTTCCGCGTCCATGGGCGTTAGAGAGTAGATCTCCAGCAGCTCCAGAGCTGCGGTTTCATCCTGCGGATCGTCCAGCAGAGCGTCCAGTTTTGCGCGCATGCCGCGTACCCATGCGCCGGGATCGATCTGGATCACAGTGCCCCAATCGTGGGGGATGGATGCGTGCGCCATAACCTCACCCGTGCCCTTAGGCGTCCGCTCCCGCCAGCAGTGGTGCCAGCGCGCACGGTATCTCACCGACCAACGCATCAGCAGCCCTCGAATGTGTCGGGCTCGTCATCTTGAGCGGGCTTCTTGCTGGTCCGCGCTGCCTCCAGCAGGTTCGCTTTGCCCACCTTGAGCGCCTGGCCAGGATGCGCAACGGGCAGCTCGCCGCCGTCAACTCGGTGAGGTGTCTAACAATATCCTGCATTTCCTGTCCCTTAATATCCAGTCACCGGATTCCTCGTGGAGTGCGCATAACTCAATTCAAGATCTTCTTCGTCATCGTCGGGATCGCGATCCAGCATCGCGCCGGAATCGATCGCCATCGTGAGAGCAGCCGCGTCTCCGTAATCGGGCGAGAAATCACCCGTTCTGATATGTGCTCCTTGCTCTCCAGTATCAACCGGCCGGCGCTATCGTAGCGCGTGGCCCCCTTGCCCCTGATGGGAACACAGATGTCCCCCTGCAGGTCGTCAAGGTCGGGGCATCTGACGCCGGCGGGATCGGCAAACCAATCGCCTAAGAGGCTCCAGATCTCCGCGCGCCGATTGGCAAAACGGTTGGGATCGGTGGTTTGGCTGCTGAAGTTAACCGGGCAAACGCGAGACGGCGGGATGATTTCCCGCAAGCGATCGTACAGAGGGCCACCGAGCCCCGTGGCATCGATGGCAATGAATGGGCGCTCGCCGCGGTCGAGCAAATCGCGGTAGAGGCGCACCAGCTCGCCGGCAATCGGCATGGTGTAGTGGCCATAGTCCACCTTGCGGCAGACGTTGTGGCCCATGACGCGGCCTTGCCGATCGATGATGGCGGTCTTGTCGCTGCCACCTCTGGCCGGATCTACACCGACAATAACCGGGCCATAGGGATCGATCTGGTCGTTCTTGCGGGCGCGCAGCACCGACACCGCAGGGATGAAACTCTGCTCGCCGGAAGAAGAAAACGCCTCAGCGGCATTGGCGGGGAATTCTTGGCGGAAGCGAAAGCACGGCTCGTCTATGGTGCCATCGGTCGCCTGGGCAAGCGTGCGGTTTTCATTCTACGCCCAATAAAGTTGTTCGCGCGTCAGATCGTACAGTTCTGCGTATTCGGCAAACTTCGCAGGAGGGCACCAATCGGCAGGAGCTTCGGCAGCATACTCTTCATGCCAGAACCAAGGAATGAAGATCGACTCGAATTCGCTATTGCCCGCCTCGGCCGCCTTCCACAGCGAATGAAACGTGTTGCCAATACCGTTCGCCGTGCTTTCGAGAATACACTCCGACCCGTCCGTCTTTGCCAGCGCTTGCATGATCGAGAAGCGCGTCAATTTCCTTTTGGCCTGCGTAATGGCCTTCAAATCGGCTATTGAAGTCGCAGTGATATTCGCCGCGTGATGTGCGCCAACGAACGCCCGAGACCGCCCCGGAATTGCAATCGCTCTTTAGCGAATTCCATCCCGGCCAATTCCAGCTGACATTCCCCAAGTAGTCCGTCATTTTCGTTCAGTGCGCCCAATTTTGCCTCGGCCAACACGTCACGTTGAGCCGAACTTCGCTTATTGGTGGAGATCTGGCCAATGGCGGTGGCTCTTTGATCGTTTCGTTGCGTGTT
>JAAERO010000051.1 GCA_024230315.1 Hyphomicrobium sp. | reverse complement strand
GTTTCAGCGACGACGTCAAACCGTCGATCAAAATCATCCCCAGACATACCCACTACTCATTCTCCCAACGCGAAAACCACGCTTAAGAAGAACTACGTCTTAGTCATCCCGCAAGGCGGTCTTCACCGGATGCGTACGTTGAAAGTGGGTGATGACGGTTTGAGGAAGGCGGCGTATCGAGGCGGGTAAAATCCTGCCAGAACCTCCCGAAGGAGCGATACGCCATGACGATAGATAACACCGTTCTTGCCTTTCAGCATCCGAGCGCGTTTGAGGATCCTCTGACGTGTGTTTTGCGCGATGGCGCTCGCCGTCTTCTGGCGCAGGCGATCGAGGCCGAAGCTGAGGCATTTCTTGCCGTGATGAAGGACGAACGGCTTGCGGATGGCCGGGCACGTGTGGTTCGACACGGCCACGGCCCACAACGCACGATCCAGACCGGGATTGGTCCTGTGGCCGTGAGACGGGCCAAGCTGCGCGACCATGGATCGGACAGTTTCGGAGTTCAGCGGGCAGGGCAGAGTAGTGGGGGATTCTATCGTCCGCAGCGTCCGTAGCGTCCACACCTACCAAGAAGCGGCAAAACCTCTTCTTGAATCATGCAAGGCAATCACTCGGTGCCTTCTCTCCGTACCGCTTTGCGCATACGTCCAACTACAGCCTCAAAATCCGGCAGCAAGGGATTTTATGGCCCTGATCCTCGATGGCATCATGAAGCAGTGCGGCGATAGCAATATCCTCAATGTTATCGAATTGATGGTAGGCGTTTGCTTCTAGTACAATCCCAGCGACAGCCATGAGGTGCGCGAGATATGGGATGGGCGTTTTTTTCCTCGTTTGCTCACGGTGTAGATCGCTCGCTAGTTTGAGTGCCTCGTCGAATTTTTCGCCAAGCATATCTGATGGCCTCCTTCCGAGAGGTGGCGCAGGTTTCGAGGCTAGTAGCTAAGAGATATCCGTACCGCCACCAGCCGCAGGCATCACTTTCGAAATTTATCGTCCATAGCGTCCATAGCGTCCGCACCTACGATTATGAGCTGATCTGGAGGCGGAAGCTCATGACGTTGCCCATATGAATATGATCGTCCGAAGATTTGCGCTCGAATGCCGGATCAGCTACGCAGCCTGTAAAGTGGCAAAGAAACCAGCTCAGTCCCGCTCATGGTGGGAGCATCAATAGAAAAAGCGGGTATCAAAGCGGGTATCTACAGCTGCTATTTGACCATATGAGCCTAAATTTATTGGGATTATAGGCACAATGCTCATCCTGATCGATAACTACGACAGCTTCACCTACAATCTCGTCCACTATCTGGGCGAGCTCGGCGCGGCGTGCGAGGTCATCCGCAACGATAAGATCTCCGCCGCGGACGTGCTGAAGAAAAAGCCGAAGGTTATCGTCTTGTCGCCCGGCCCCTGCACACCCAACGAGGCCGGCATTTGCCTCGATCTCATCGCCAAGGCTGATGGCAAAGTCCCCATACTTGGCGTCTGCCTCGGTCACCAAGCGATCGGCCAGAGCTATGGCGGAAAGGTCATTCGCGCATCAGAGCCGATGCATGGCAAGCTCTCCACAGTGCGTCACTCAAACAAGGGCGTGTTCAAGGATTTGCCTGAACGCTTCGAGGTGACGCGTTACCATTCGCTCATAGTGGAAAAAGAAAGCCTGCCGGCCGATCTGGAGATCACGGCGGAGACGGCCGACGGCATCATCATGGGGTTACAGCACAAGAAGCATCCCGTGCACGGGGTTCAGTTCCACCCCGAAAGCATAGCCTCCGAGCATGGCCGTGCGCTGCTTGCTAATTTTCTTCAGCTTGCCGGCTTTAGTCCAAAAAGGTGCAACGCCCCTTCAAGGCGCGACGCCGCTTGAGGCTTTGAGATGTCCGCGCCTGAAATCAAAAGCCTGATGCAGAAGATGGCAACCGGCGCCACTCTCGAAGAAGACGAAATTCAATCCGCGCTCGAGGCGATGACGGTAGGCGTAGCAACGCCTGCGCAGATGGCCGCGTTTCTGATGACGCTGCGCGTGCGCGGCGAAACAATTTCCGAGATCACGGGGGCTTGCCGGCATATGCGCTCGGCCATGGTCCCCGTCGAGGCTCCGCCCGATGCCATCGATATCGTCGGCACCGGCGGCGATGGACACGGAACCTATAACGTCTCGACATGTGCAGCCTTGGTGGCTGCGGGTGCCGGTGTTCCCATCGCCAAGCACGGCAACCGCTCCGTCTCCTCGTTGTCGGGTGCCTCCGACGTGTTGACGGCACTCGGCGTCAAGCTTGATGTGCCGCCTGAAACGATCACACGCGCAATTTCTGGTGCCGGCGTCGGCTTCATGTGGGCTCCCATGCACCATCCGACCATGAAACATTGGGCGCCGGTGCGCGCCGATCTTGGCATCCGCACCCTATTCAATCTCGTGGGCCCTTTGTCTAACCCGGCAAGTGTTAAGCGTCAGGTGGTCGGCGTATTCGACAAAGGATGGGTGGAGCCATTCGCTGAGGTTTTGAAGAAACTCGGCTCAGTGCATGCTTGGGTTGTCCATGGTAGCGATGGGCTCGACGAGCTGACGACGACGGGCAGAACGCGCGTCGCCGAACTCAAGGATGGCGATATTTCGGTGTTCGACATCACGCCAAACCTTGCCGGCTTGCCGTTGGCCACACTCGCTGACCTCAAGGGGGGCGACGCCGGCGTCAACGCAATCGCCATACAAGAGGTCCTCAAAGGTAAACCGGGCCCGTTCCGCGACATTGTGCTCATGAACGCCGCGGCGGCCCTTGTCGTTGCCGGCAAGGCCGCAAACCTCGCTGATGGGGTAGAACGGGCCGCACGCGCCATCGATACCGGTGCGGCCGCGCGGGCGCTCGACAAACTGGTTGCGATTACCAACGAAGCGGGGTGAGAAAGACGAGGCGCCCCCTTGGCCTAGAGCAAGATCGTTCTTGATGGAATCGCTTAAGCCTTCGCCCAGGAGGCCTCCGCCAAGAACGTGAACCTTACTCTAAACCGACATTCCCCAAGTAGTCCGTCATTTTCGTTCAGTGCGCCCAATTTTGCCTCGGCCAACACGTCACGTTGAGCCGAACTTCGCTTATTGGTGGAGATCTGGCCAATGGCGGTGGCTCTTTGATCGTTTCGTTGCGTGTTTGCATGTCGCAAGACGTACTTCGGTTGTGGTGTTTGAGCGTTGTTGCGGT
>JAAERO010000050.1 GCA_024230315.1 Hyphomicrobium sp. | reverse complement strand
TCTGGGCAATGCGGGCTGTATTCGCTTTCACCCGCAAGGTGTGACAAGACTGCCCCCAAATCATAGCCCCAAACGACTGAATCGTAACGGAATTACGCCAGTAGCGCAGCAGAAATCCGGCGTCTACTTGGGGAATGCGGGGTTAGAGATCGTATTGTCGCTGGTCGTGAGGAGGTCACAGACATGGCGGTACGCCGCCCGGCAAGCGCCGCTCCTTGCAGAGCTTTTGACGCGATGTTGCGCTACTATCAGCTCCTGGAGCTGCGGATTATATGAGGCCCATCGTCAACGCCCCTACCTAACAGGTAGCGCGAGTCTTCTTTATCCGCTTTGCCCCCAAAAGCAGACATCCATAGATCCTATGGTGAAGCCGGTGCTGTGCGTCAACGTATCGTGCGCTGTGATTGCGAGATGCACCACGAATTCGCCTCGCGGTTGAGGCAGAAACATGAGCGCAAGTTCGGGGCTCAGAGCCTGAGGCGCAAAAAATGACCTTGGGTCAGGGGCCTGACGCACCAGCCAGACAGCGGTTCAAAAACGGCAAGATAAGTGTATTTTGGGCCGCACATGGGGCAAGCAGACGACGGGTGTAAGGGAAACGACAGCCATGATACAGGGCGCGCGCGCGACAATCAGCTATTCCACCGTGATTGTTATGACAGCGATGCTGATCGTCTGCTCTCCCGGCACCGTCCTCGGAGCAGACCCCGCCACGCAGAGTACCCAACCCGACAAGGCGCCAGGCGAGACGGTGCCCGCCGCCGATGCTGCGCAACAGCCCCAACCGGCCTTGCCTCCGACATTCGAACAAGAGGTCGTGCAAACGGTGCTTTCGAGCCTGAGCAGCGAACCGAAGCTGTCCAAGGACTTGGCCAAAAGTGAACTGGAGGCGTTGCAGAAGTTCTATGTTGCAGAGGGCCGCCATCCTCTGTGGGTAAGCACCGCGGGGATGAACGCGAACGCGCAGACTATCGTTGCCGAATTTCGCAGCGCCGGCGACTTTGGTCTGCGTCCATCCGATTATCAAAGGCCGACCGACGACGCGACTTCACAAACACCGAGTTCACTCGCGAAGCGGGAAATTGATCTGAGCATTGCCACTCTAATCTATGCTCGCCATGCAAAGGGCGGCCGCACGTCACCGAGCTTGGTTGGCCTGCAGTTGACGTACACCCCAACACTCTTGGACCCGCTGCAATTCTTGAATGAACTGTCATCGGCTGCCAATCCCGCCGCCTACCTTCGTTCACTCCACCCGCAACATCCCCAGTTTCTTCTACTTCGCGAAAAGCTGCTTGATATCAGGAGTAAGCAAAATGCTGCGGCGGGTCCCAAGATTCCAGATGGGCCAGTCCTTAAGAAGGGAATATCGCACGCTCATGTCGCGCTTCTGCGCAAACGGCTTGGCATTTCATCCCCAGCTGAAGACCAATCAGGAAACGAGGCCAGACACTTCGACACGGGCTTAGAGGAGGCCGTCAAGGAGTTTCAAGGTCAGAGCGGATTGACTGCGGACGGTGTGGTCGGAGCTGGCACACGCCGCGTCCTCAATGGCCGTACTCCCGATCAGCTGATTACAAAGATTCTTATGAATATGGAGCGATGGCGTTGGCTGCCCGATGAGTTAGGCGGCAAAGCCGACATCTATGTCTGGGCAAACATTCCCGAACTGCGCGTGCGCGCGATTCAGGGTAACGAGACCGTCTTCTCCGAGAAATCCATTGTCGGACAGGCGAGCCACAAGACCCCCGTCTTTTCTGACGAGATCGAATGGATTGAGTTGCATCCTACCTGGTTTGTACCAAATTCCATCAAGGTCAATGACATACTGCCGAGTTTGCGGCGGCCAACCTCGACAGTGATGCAACGCTATAATTTAAAGGTGAGCTGCGGCAAGTACGGGTCCGATCCCAAAGCCATCGACTGGAATACGATTGACATCCGCCAGTGCAGCTTTTCCCAGCCTCCCGGAAAAACTAGCGTGCTCGGAGATTTCAAGTTCAAGTTTCCCAACAAGCACTCGGTCTATATGCACGATACGCATGATCGCAGCCTCTTCAAACAAACACAGCGCACCTTCAGTCATGGTTGCATCCGCGTGCAGCGTCCGCGGCTGTTAGCGGAAATCTTGCTCAAACATGACAAAGGGGTGACGGCCGAACAGATAGGTAAGATCCTCACCGGCCCGAAGCAATTGCATAAAGAAACACTGAACTCGCCGGTCCCTGTCCATATCACTTATTTCACCGTGCTATTCGACGACCAAGGAAAATTCACGACCTGGCCCGACTACTATGGCCACGATCAGCGTCTTGCTGCTGCGTTGACCGGCAAGAGCCACAATCTTGCCAAAGCCGTTGCTGACAACACAAAGGTTGTGCGCAAGAAAAGAGCTCCCAAAAAGCCGACGAGCTGGTGGGGTGGTTTTTTGCCTGCCAACTAACGGTGCCGAACTCTCCCATTTCGCAACATCGCCACTGTCCGCTTCACTTGGCTACAAGCCGCCAGCACCCGAGGTCTTCATTCCAGCACTTGCTGCGTGGCCACCTTCGCAGCCTCGGCTTGCTCCGGCGCCAACGCAGCATCTAGCCGATGAAGCCGCCATGAACTAACATGCCGCCT
>JAAERO010000049.1 GCA_024230315.1 Hyphomicrobium sp. | reverse complement strand
TTCAGGTTCAACTGGTACTTCAGGTACATCAGGTGAATCAGGTTCAAATGGTTCTGCAGGCACATCAGGCGAATCTGGTACAAGTGGTTCTGCAGGAACTTCAGGAGAATCAGGTACAAATGGCTCAAGTGGTACTTCAGGCGAATCAGGTTCAAATGGTTCAAGCGGTACTTCAGGTGAATCAGGAACAAATGGCTCAAGTGGTACTTCAGGTACTTCAGGAGAATCAGGTACAGCAGGTACAAGTGGAGAATCTAATACTTCAGGTTCAACAGGAACTTCAGGCACATCAGGTGAATCAGGTACAGCAGGTACATCAGGTGAATCTAATACATCAGGTTCAACTGGTACTTCAGGTACATCAGGAGAAAATGGCTCAAGTGGTACTTCAGGAGAATCAGGAACTTCAGGCTCAGCAGGAACTTCAGGCGAATCAGGAACAAATGGCTCAAGCGGTACATCAGGCGAATCAGGCACAAACGGTTCAAGTGGTTCTGCAGGAACATCAGGTGAAAATGGCTCAAGTGGTACTTCAGGCGAATCAGGAGAATCTGGTACAAATGGTTCAGCAGGTACTTCAGGAGAAAATGGTTCAACAGGTACAAGCGGTATATCAGGAGAAAGTGGTTCAAGTGGATCAGCAGGTACAAGTGGGGAAGCAGGATCATCAGGTGATAGTAAAGAATCAGGAACAAGTGGTTCAAGTGGTTCTGCAGGAACATCAGGAGAAAATGGTTCAACAGGTACAAGCGGTATAGCAGGAGAAAGTGGAACTTCAGGTTCATCCGGAACATCAGGTGAAAATGGTTCAACTGGTACAAGCGGTATAGCAGGGGAAAGTGGAACAAGCGGTTCAAGCGGTACTTCAGGAGAAAATGGTTCTACAGGTACAAACGGTGAAGCAGGCGAGTCAGGTGCTGATGGAACAAATGGAACATCTGGAGAAGATGGTTCAACAGGATCAAATGGTGATGCAGGTGAGTCAGGTTCAGATGGTACTAACGGAACATCAGGAGAAGATGGTTCAACTGGTACTAATGGTGAAGCGGGAGAAAGCGGTTCAGATGGAACAAATGGAACATCTGGAGAAAATGGTTCAACAGGTTCAAGTGGTGAATCTGGAGAAAGCGGATCTAATGGTTCAAGCGGTACATCAGGTGAAAACGGATCAACAGGTACAAACGGTGAAGCAGGCGAGTCAGGTGCTGATGGAACAAATGGAACATCTGGAGAAGATGGTTCAACAGGTACAAGTGGTGAATCTGGAGAAAGCGGATCTAATGGTTCAAGCGGTACTTCTGGGGAAAATGGTTCAACTGGTACAAGC
>JAAERO010000048.1 GCA_024230315.1 Hyphomicrobium sp. | reverse complement strand
TCGAGACGACTGTTTTCGCTTTCACCCGCAAGGTGTGACAAGACTGCCCCCAAATCATAGCCCCAAACGACTGAACCATAACGGAATTACGCCACTAGCGCAGCAGATATCCGGCGTCTACCTGGGGAATGCGGGTTCAAAGAGCGTAAAATGGCAAACGGCCAAATTGCTCGCAAAACGCGCCTGTTGGATCTCGCTCACACGCTGCGTAAAGTGCTTGAGGTGTTCAACTGTAAAATTGATGCGCGTCAACGCTCAGGCGCGCAAAGACCCGCATATGGCATATAGTCTTGAGGGCCGAGAAATTATATCGAGGTTTCTGAGGCATGCCCCGGTCTGCAATGAGAACCAACGATGGGCGAATTTCGGCTTTGGACCCCGCGTGACGCTCGGCCGCGCATCGCGCAAGGTGACCGTTTGCGGCTGTTCGCACTCAACGCCACCACCGAGCTTGGTGGCGCCATTGCGAAATGGTTGGGAATGCCACTTTGCGCCCATGAGGAGCGCGAGTTTGAGGACGGTGAGCACAAGGCACGCCCGCTTGACACTGTGGGCAACGCAGACGTCTATGTCGTCCAAAGCTTGCATGGTGGACCAGAGGCGAGCGCCAATGACAAACTCTGCCGTCTCTTGTTTTTCATCGGCGCACTCAAGAATGCGGGTGCAGCCCGCGTCATAGCGGTGGTGCCTTATCTCTGCTACGCACGCAAAGATCGCCGCACGAAGCCGAATGATCCCGTGACGACGCGGTACGTAGCGGCCATGTTCGAGGCTATCGGGACCGATGCGGTCGTGACCCTTGAGGTGCACAACCCTGTGGCCTTCGAAAACGCCTTTCGCTGCCGGACGGTGACGCTGACGGCAACACCGCTGTTCGTCGAATATGCAAGCAAGCTGAAGGACGAGAACCTCTGCGTCGTCTCCCCGGATACTGGTGGAGCTAAACGGGCAGAGCTGTTCCGTGAGACTCTGGAGGCGATCCGTGGCCGACCCATCGGCAAGGCCTTCGCCGACAAGCATCGCAGCGCTGGTGTCGTAACCGGAGATCTCTTCGTCGGCGACGTGACCGGAGCAACCGCGCTCGTCATCGACGATTTGATCAGCACCGGAGGCACGCTCGTGCGTGCGGCCCGGGCGGCTCGATCCGCCGGGGCACGCAGAGTAATTGCTCTGACCGCTCACGGTCTCTTCATGGAAGGCGCCGCTGAGGCGCTCGCCGACCCCGCGCTCGACCGGCTCGTCGTAACCGATACGGTTCCCCCCTTTCGGCTTCCGGCCGGTGCGACGCGCGATAAGCTCGACATTCTCCCTTCTGCGCCGCTTTTTGCCGAGGCGATCGCGCGCTTCCATGAAGGGCGCTCTCTCACCGAACTGTTGGTGTTTTAAGAAGCCGCTGAAGACGCAACGCATCCCTTGCCGCGATCCTCAGATAGTCATGAGTACGCTGGCGCCATTTCTCCGGCGTTCGCGGGTTCGGCTCCAATAGGTGGGCGATGGCAAGGCGCGCGCGCAGCGCGGCGCGGTGGCAGCGATAAAAGAGAAACAGTTCAGGCTTGGGATCGTCGTGGAGAGCGCGTGCGACGCCCCGACGGACATAGTCTCCAATCCAGGTGGCGCCGAGCCGCCCGCATTCGAGGCTGAGGTAGGCGATCTCATCAAAAGGATCGACCATCCGGAAGTGAGGATTGAATTCCAAGCAGTCAATAATCTTAATCCCGTCGGTGAGCCAGATGTGCTCAGGGCGCAGATCGCCGTGTCCGTCCACAATGCGGCGGTCGCGGATCCGCTCGATGAGGATTCCAGCGCGCTTGTCCAGAAAGCAGCGCTCGACACGTTCGATAGTTCTCACCAGCCCTGCTGGCAAATCGAGGCGCCGATCGAGCAAGAAGCGACAATCGCGGAAGATGTTGTGATGCCATTCGTTCAGCTGTGCGACAGGCGACAAGTAGGGCCGCGCTGCATGCCGGTAGAATTTGCCGAGCGTTGTCACCAGCCGATCGAGTTGGGAGGCTTTCACTCTGTCCTCCTCGATTGCGCGATCGAGCGCCCAATGCTCTTCAAGGCGGCGCATGACGACAAGCCAATCGACGACCTCGCCCGGGCCGCCGATCGAAAGGCCTTGCGCAGACTGGACCAGCGGCACGACGTCGAGATAAACGTCCGGCGCGAGTCGCCGGTTGAGGCGCAGCTCAGCCCGGCACATCACCTCGCGGCGCGCGAGCGCGGAGAAATCAAGATAAGCGCGCCGGACCGGTTTTTTGAGCTTAAAGACCTTATCTCCGGCCAAAAAGACCCAAGACATGTGGGTCTCGCGGCGGCTTACCTCGCCGACCGGCTCTGAGTATGCCGACGGCCGGCTGAGGAACTCGACCTTGGCAGCAAGGGTTGGCCGACGGTCTTCCATCACCGAGACGTCGTAATGCACGATTGGTTCGCCCTTGCTCAAATTGTCCAGAAAGGCGTTATCGCGGCCAAAGGTTCCGATCAAACCACAATTGCACACTTTCGCGGATCAGGAGCAGCACGATTTCGGCGGCTCCTCGAAGAAGATGCTCAATGATGTCTCGGTGGTATCATCGTACAGGCGGCGGCCCGCAAGGCCTAGTCACACCGGGCACATTGGCCAGTTTTGGCGTGTGCGTTAGCGGTCAGAGAGATGAAGGATTGGAACGTCATCGTTACCGTCAATGATAGCTGCGGCTATCGCCGCGCTCGCCAAAGACTGAGGCAATTTGGAACAGTCGAAGGCACCGAGTTCCATAATGTCCTGGTGATGCGGGTCCGCGATGTCGGTGCGCTCCTGACGGCGCTAGGCGAAATGATGCGCGATGACATGAGCCTTTTCAACGACATATCTCGCCTGATACCCGCCCGCGTGGCGTTCGACTTCGAGACGAGGGAAGAGTTCGAGACGAAAGCGCTGAGTGCCATTCTTGGATGGGCCGAGAGGATGGCCGGTGGAACGTTTCACATTCGTTTTCACCGGCGTGGTCTCGGCGATCAGCTCAGATCGCTTTCGGAGGAGAAGCTGCTGGACACGGCACTGCTTAACAGGCTTGCTGAAATCGGAAAACCGGGCCGCATTGATTTTGCCGATCCAGACTATGCGATCGATATTGAGACCGTAGCAAATCGTGCAGGGCTCTCGATCTGGACCCGTGAGGAACTTCGGCGCTACCCGGTTCAGAGGATCGGCTAGCGCCGCTCCTCCTCGCCCGCCGTCAAGATCTCAACAATCTGGTACGCAACAGCGGTCAGCTGGTGCCCCTCTTTTCCGAGAATGTCCACGTCGCCCGCCGCTCCGACAACCACCTCTTCCAACTCTACGATGGTCGGCTCTAAGTTCAGGATTTCAAGCACCTTGGGATCTTCGATGTCGCCGATGATGCGCTTGACGTCTTCCGCTGTCGCTTGAGCGCCGCGCTGGCCGGGGTTGCTTGTCACAGCTGCTGCCATCGAAACGCTCCTCAAGGTTTGCAGGCCTGCTCTCAAACCCCATCGGGGCCCACCCAAACTAACGTCCGCGCTCAACTTGCCCATTGACGTGGGTCAAAGCGCTTGCGCTCGCAGTCTCGTACCGAAATCTGTGGAGGTCGCAATGTCGCAAACCCGCAATCAGGAGGTTAGAATGTCTACGCTTAAAGTCATCGAAGTTCTGGCAGAGTCAAACAAGAGCTGGGAGGATGCGGCACAAGAAGCCGTCACTACCGCCTCAAAAACTGTGCGCAATGTAAAGTCGATCTGGATCGACAACTTCGAGGCCACCGTCGAGGACGGCAAGCTGAAAAGCTACCGCATCAACGCAAAGGTCTCCTTCGTTCTGGACTGAGCTTTGGCCTGTCGGCTGGCATCATAGCCGGGCGAGCGAGAGTTCGCCTGCAAAATAGGCACCTCGCATGACGCCGTCCGGCGCATTCGCAACAGCTGTTGGCTCAGAACATTTTGCCCATGATGCCGATGTGGGAGTGCGCGGCTGGGGCGCGACGCCGTCGCAGGCCTTCGAACAGGCGGCCGTGGCGCTGACTAGCGTTGTGACGGAGGCACATGTTGCCGAACGAGACCGCATCGATGTTAGGTGCGAGGCCCCCGACATCGAGCTTCTGTTTGTCGAGTGGCTCAACGCCATTATCTACGAGATGGCTATTCGCGGTATGCTGTTTGCACGTTTCTCGGTTCGCATCGACGGAACAAAGCTCGAAGGCACGTTGTGGGGTGAGCCGGTCGACGTCGAGCGGCACGCGCCTGCGTGCGAACCGAAGGGCGCCACCTATACGGCGCTCAAAATCGCGAAGAACGTTGAAGGTGTGTGGTCGGCCGCCTGCATCATCGACGTGTGAAAGGAGCCGGGTCATGGATCTCACCCGCCTCACTCGAGTGGACACGACCACTTGGCGCATCGAGCCACACGGCGGCATGCGCCTCGTGCGGTTCGGCCTCGAAAACCACGATTTCATCGCTGCTCTTCTCCCGGATCGTTTCCAAGAGGCGCGGCAACCGCATTGGGCGACTTTCCAGTTTTGCGTATTGGTTTCTGCGGCGTTGGCCTCCAGCCATCCGCCGCTAGGTGGCAGCCGAACTCCAACACGTCACCCGCGTTAAATGGGTGCACTTGGTTGCGCACACCGATGCGCTCTGGTCCCGCCCAACCATGGGGCGCTGAAACAGTCAGCTTGCCGCAACTGATGTCCAGGTAGAGCCAGAAGCCGCGATAGAGCAGCCTCAGGCGGACGCCTTGCAGCTCCTCAGGTACGCAGGGGTTGATCCAGAGCGCGTCGTCGCGAAACTCGATCGCAGTCTGACCTCTCTGGATGAGGTCGACGGTGCCGGCCATCGCGCCGAGGTGGATGCCCTCTGCGGTCGTGCCGCCTTGAATGTCGGAAACATCGCTTTCGAGTGCCCGGACAAGCAGTGACCAAGATCGACCACGGTCACCGCGCGACACAACCCAAGAGTGGACCATGCGACTGAGGGTCGAGCCGTCCGAGGTCCGCTGGATGTAGTAGTCGATGTTCTTCGCTATTGCTTTCGGCGCGAACGGATAACCGAGCGAATCAAAAAGTTCCCGAAGTTCGTTATAGGAGAAGAGGTAGAAGAGCATCAGCACATCGGCCTGCTTGGAGACCTTGTAGGCGGCGACGGCGTCTCCCTCGGCCTCCAGGATGCGGTCGAGGCGCTGGATATTGCCGTACTTCTCCCGGTAGGCGTCCCAGTCGAGTTCCTTCAGGCGGTCATAGCCCTCGAACTGCACGATGATCCCACCCTTGAGGAACACGATACGCATGCGGCGGCTGACGTCGGCCCAGTGTGTGACTTCGTCAGCGGTAAGACCGAGAAGAGTTTCGAGCTCTTGGCGACGCTCCACACCGATCACATCGAGGACCTCGATCGCCCGTTGGAGCACCCAGGCGGCCATAATGTTGGTGTAGGCGTTGTTGTTGAGACCAGACTTGTCTTGCCAAGGATAGCGATCGTGAAACTCGTCGGGGCCCATCACGCCATGGATCTCATAGCGCTTCGGGCGCTCGTTGTAGGAGGCAATGCTCGCCCAGAATCGAGCGATCTCTATGATCATTTCGGCGCCATGGTAGGACAGAAACTCCTGGTCCCCTGTGGTCTGCCAGTAGCGCCACACGTTGTAGGCGATGGCGCTGCTGACGTGGCGCTGTAGGTGCGTGTTGTCCGCAGTCCAATGGCCGGAGTGCGGGTTGAGGTGGAGCAACTGGCTTTCTTCGCGCCCGGAACTGCCGCTCTGCCACGGATACATTGCCCCGGAGTATCCCGCTTCCCGGGCCAGTCGCTTGGCTTCGGGCAGCCGCCGGTAGCGGTAAAGCAGCAGCGAGCGTGTGATCTCGGGCAGATGGAAATTCAAGAATGGGAAGATGAACAGCTCATCCCAGAAGATGTGGCCGCGATAGGCCTCGCAGTGTAGCCCGCGGGCGGGCACACCAACGTCAAGGTCAATCGTATTCGGAGAGACTGTCTGCAGGACGTGAAAGATGTGCAGTAGCAAGATCATCTGCGTGCGCGCATTGTTTTCCAGTCTAATGTCGCAGCGGTCCCACAGTGTCCGCCAGGCGAGTACGTGAGTATCGAGAAGTTGGCTGAAGCGTCCCGCCTCGACTACGGCCTTGGCCGCGGCTTGGCACGGCTCCGAAATCGCGCGGTCCCTTGAGGTGTGCAGCGCGACCACCTTCTCGACCGTGATGGTCTCTCCCTCGGCGACGGCGAAGGTAAGTTCCTGTCCAACGAAACACTTCTCCACCTGCGCGCACCGCTCAGCCGCTACTTCCTCGTCATCTCGATAGACCCTCGTACGCGCCGCCTCGACGACGCGCAGGCGCGACTGGTTCGTTTCAACGCCGAGTGCGATACCATCCTCGTCCAACTGATCGGTCTTGAGCGGCGCGAGGTGACTGCCGTTGAGCTGGCGGTAACGCTCAACGCCAGCATTGATCACGCGGCCATCGATCGCGGACCGGATTTCGAGCCGGCCCGACCAATTCTCCGGTCGCAGCGTGACCTCCATGGCCGCGAGGTGCGGCAGGTCCATATGTACGATCCGCCGGCTCCCGAGCGACGTCTCCCGACCTTCGGAGTCACGGACCCGCATCCGGCGCTCGAGCACGCCCGTGCGGAGATCGAGTTCCTGGCGATAGTTGAGAATTTCGAGCCGCCGCAGATTGAACCAGTCGCCGCCTTCGGGCCGCATGGCGAGCGGCAGCCAGTTCGGCAGGTTGACGAGGTCTTCGTTTTCGATCACTTGGCCGGCGATGTCGGTCGCAATCCGGTTGTAACCGCCGGCGAGATAGGTGCCGGGGTAGTGGACCTCGTCCGCCTCGGCTTCCTCCGCAGCCCCGCGCGTCGCGAAGTAGCCGTTGCCAAGTGTGCAAAGCGCCTCGCGCAGCCCCTCCTGCGAGGGTTCGAAGCCTTCATAGACGAGCTTCCAGCCGGTATCAGGCACGGCGACGGCCCCCCAGCGTTGACGCGAGATTGCCAAGGAAACGCCCGACGTCGGCGGGTCTGCCGAGCACATACCGTGCGGCGGTCTCACGCGTGGGGCACCCCACCAGGATGCCGATGCCGCGGCCCTGCAGAACTGCGAACGCGTCCTCGTCCGTCGTGTCGTCGCCGAGGTAAAAGGGCAGCACCTCATGCCTATCCAGTCCGAGGGTGCGAAGTAGCCACAGCATGGCCTTGCCCTTGTCCCAGTCCAGCCGCGGGCGCAGCTCGAACACCTTCTTACCGAACGTCTTGCATAAGTCGGGCGCGTCCTTGAGAACATCATCCACGGCCGCCTCGACGGCCGGCACATCCTTCGCTGCCACCTGTCGGTAGTGGACTGCGACGGCGAAGCGTTTGGACTCGACGAGGGCGCCCCTGATGGACGTGAGGGCTTCGGAGAGGCGTGCAGCGGCGCGCTGTACCGTGGTTGTGAAGGCCGTACCCTCCTCGTGCTGAATGCGCAGCCCCTCCGGTCCTGCGATATCAAAGCCGTGGCTTCCGGCATAGACGAGTTCGTCGAGCCCGACGAGGCGTTGCACGTCTGTGCGGTCGCGTCCGCTGATGATTGCCACATTGCAGATTTTTCCGAGGTTTCTGACAGCGTTCCGCATCTTCTCGGAAAGGACGGCTAGGTCAGGCCGCTCGGCGATCGGCGTCAGCGTCCCGTCGTAGTCTAGGAATACCGCAGCACGCCTTCCGCCCAGTTCTCGCTCGATTTCTGCATAACGATCGAGAGCACTCGGGACGAATTGCACAGCGCGACAGACAACCTCAGGCCTAACACGGATGTGGAGGTCGGTAAGATCGGGGACCACAATGTCAGCACCCTTTCTCTTCAGCCCGCTCGCCTGCTCCGCACGATCGACGCCAACCACGAGACCGAATGCGCCGGCGCGTCCGGCCTGCACGCCACTGAGCGCGTCTTCAAAAACGATGGCGCGGTCTGGTTGCACGCCGAGGTCTTCCGCCGCCTTGAGGAACAGGTCCGGCTCTGGTTTACCCCTCAGGCTGAGGCGGGCGATGTCGTAACCGTCGATCAAGACGTCGAACAGCTCCATGAGGCCGGCGGTCTCGATCACCGCGCGCGCGTTGCGGCTCGACGAGATCAGCGCCGTTCGAATGTGCCGGTTGCGCAGCCTCCGGATGAGCGCGACGGTGCTATCGAAGACCTCAATCCCCTCCTTTTGCAGGATCTCGTGGAAGAACTGGTCCTTTCGGTTGCCGAGCCCGCAGACGGTCTCGTGCTCAGGAGAGTCGGAGGGATCGCCTCGCGGGAGAGCAATGCCGCGGGCCTCAAGAAAGCTTGTGACGCCATCGTATCTTGGCTTGCCGTCGACATACGGCCGGTAGTCACGTTCGATATCAAACGGTCGGAAGGGCTCTCCCGTCTTTGCGGCGCGCTGGTGCAGGTACTCATCAAAGAGGCGCTTCCAGGCTGCGGCGTGCACGCGGGTTGTTCGTGTCACAACTCCGTCGAGGTCGAAGATTGCCGCGTCAAAGTCCTGCATTCGCACGCCCACGTCATTGCATGTCGCGCACCCTTGGTCGGTCGCACGAACCGATGCTTCACCCGACAGTGATTTTTCGCTCGTCGACGAGCCCATATATGAACCTTGGCTCGACTGCGTCATCGTCCTGGCTCCCAATTCAGCCCGCCTACGCGTTGCGCCGCGGGCCGTAGGGTGCTTGCTCGGTGCTCACCGTTTGACCGGCAAGCTCATGATGTACGAAATTATGTTGTCGCGTTCCTCAGTAGGGATAATGAGATTAGGCATTGTCGGATGTGGGGTCTGTATCCATACGTTAAGTGCCCGGGCAGTCATGCCCAGCGTATTGGCTATAGACTCGAAGCTTGGCACAACGGGCAATGGCGATATGGCCCCTCCCACTTCGACCCTATGACATCCGGCGCAACGTACTCTTGCGTAGGCAAGGCCGAGCTGTGGATTGCCGAACTCTACTGCTTCGGCAATCCCTGGCATTAGGACCAAGGCCATTGCAGTCACCTTGCAAACAATGCGTCACAATCGCATTCTACCTTGCTGTAGCAATCGACGTATTGGCGCCGAGGCACGTGAGCACAGGTTAGCTCCGAGTCTGCCGCTAATGGAATGATCTACGTCAGCGGCAGAGACAGGGTCAAAAGCGAACTTCCTATACACTAGGCCACATGTCCGCTCTTGGGGGTAAAGCGGACGTCCCTGATGCGAGTTCAAATGTCCGCTATTGACCCAAAGCAGATGGGGTGGATGGCTCCTGCTCCACCGGCGTCGATGCGCCATAATGCAGTTGTCATAAGACTGCTAACGAGAGGAGCCACCCCCATGCAAGTTACCACAGGGCACCTCGAAAAATAACCCATACTCCGATTTATGCGAGTCTGATGCCTGACAGATTGATTCGGGCGGGGCACGATGGCGCAGATTGGGTTTTTCGATTCCGACAGGCGGCTTGAGCTTCTGTCGAAGAAAGGTGAT
>JAAERO010000047.1 GCA_024230315.1 Hyphomicrobium sp. | reverse complement strand
TGATTCATCTGAGTAATTAGATGTTGATATACCTAAGTCTCCGTTTGTTAGCTTCTGTATTGGGTTATATAATAACTCCACCTTTTGACCTACGTCAAATCTTCTATTTCTTCTTACTTCCATTATCCTAGTAGTTTTATATTTATTTCGTATGTACTTGTTCCTCGTTTCTTTTCAATTGTATTGGAGATTATATGCCCTTGTCTTACCATAGGATTATAACTACCACCACCGAAAGCCACCAATTCATTAGCACCATCAGGAACATCTTTTGTTTCAGTATAGTCTGTGTCACAAGATATAACCGCAATAGCTTCTGACATAAGTAACTGTGCAATTATATCAAAGTTAGATTCCTTAATAACAACCTTAATTGTATCTATAGGATTAACGCTATAGTTAACACCGTACTTACCGTATTTAACAGACTTAGATGATGACACGTATTCTGATATGTAAGCATCTGATATAGATGGACTAGAACCTCCCTCGAATAAATATATCTTATCATTATAATCCTTGATGTAGTTATTATAGTTTCCATTAAAACAGTCTTTAGGAACGTCTACACCAACAAAACCACTAGAGTAAGTACCACTATCAGTCTCGTATCCATT
>JAAERO010000046.1 GCA_024230315.1 Hyphomicrobium sp. | reverse complement strand
TTGGCCGCCTTGTCGCGCGATGTCTCGAAAACATGGTGGCAAGACAACCACTCACGATGCGTCGCCTCATTCAAGACACCCACGAATGCCGGGCATTCGAAGGTGTCTCCTATTGAACCGAACTAAAGCGGAGAGGTATGGTATTATGGTCTATTCGGTCGGCTTCGAGCTTAGCGGCGAAAGCAGCCAATCCTACCAAACGCTCTATCAGTGCGCGACCGACCCCACCCACTTCTACAACGCGGAGGATGGCGAGCAACTGAAGCAAGCGTTCCGCGACATCTCGCTCAAGCTTTCGTCGCTATATCTGTCACAGTAGCGGCACAGATTGCGTGCGGGGGCTCAAGAATCGTAGCGGGCATCGAAATCCGAATGTCCGCTAAGTGCCGATCCCGGGACTTAGTAACCCCTTCAGTGGCGGCTGGCATCAGCCGCAATGATGCCTCCTCAACCTTAGGGTCGGGGAGACAATGGCGCATGTCCAGGGCCAACCCTTCGGGGAGCCGCCTAAAGGTCATTGCGGTCGTCCACTGACGGCTTACTAACTCCCCGGCTACCAGAGGGTCACGCTGTGACACCCACTAAGTGGGACACCTCCGGTGGCCGTTTTCTTTGGAACGAAAACGGGGAGGACCACGCACATGGAGGACTATAATTTCTGGCAGGATTTTTTTGACACCTACCAATCCCTATCGGACCCGACGAAGGCCCTTTGGCTGATTGTGCCGCCAGCTTTTGTTCTGGGCCTTATCGCACTCGTCACGCGCCACCGCGTTGCGGTCAGGCAAGCCGAGACCGGCATGCGCGGCGACCTCATCTACACGATCCACCGGGATGGCGACGACAAGCTTCACGTCTACCGGCACGGGCCGGCGTTAAACCGCGAACCCGCTTTGCTGTTGCTCGACCAGCCAAGTGGCGGCGACGCAAAGCACGGTTCCTCCATGACACCGGCAGGCACTAAGCGATACGACTGGCGTGGCACAAAGCGGCGCTAGGAGTGCGAGAGCCGCGAGCGAGCGCCTATCTGGCTGGATCTTCTGGGTCCCCCGCTATCGCACAAGCGCAACCACATGTGCGGGTGCGCCCGACCCACCCGCGAGCTTCATTGGAAGGGCTAAGACCCAAGCGCCCGTTGGTGGCAGCTTGTCGAGGTTTGTCAGGTTTTCCAGCCCCACCACGTTGGCTGCGCCTGTGACTTGGTGCACAAGAAATTTGCGCGAGGGGCCATTGTCGATGCTCGCCGTATCGACGCCGAGCACTGCGGCGCCACGTTCGACAAGCATCTGCGCGGCTTCTGCCCCGTAGGATGGAAAGTGAAGGTTACTGGTGTCCCCCGGCGTGTCGTCACCTAGATAGGCAAGCTTGTCGGGCCAACGGCTGCTCCAGCCCGTGCGCAATAGCACAATGGCGCCGGCGCGAACCTGACCGTGCACCGCCTCCCACGCGGTCACGTCCTCCACTTTAAGCGTGTAGTCTTTATCCTTTGCCGTCTTGGCGGAAATGTCGATCACGACAGCCGGCCCTATGAGCCGCTTCAGCGGGATCTTGGCTATCGTCCAACCGTGCTCAGCGAAATGAAAGGGCGCGTCCAGGTGCGTGCCGCCGTGCTCGGGCAAGCAGAACTTGTAGGCTGCATAGAAAAAACCTTCCTCGGTCAGCCCCTTGAACACCTTGGTCAGTTTGAAGCTATCGGTCTCGGTCGGCCAAAAGATGGAATCGGCGTCCAGAGCATGCGTGAGGTCGATCACGTTTGCTTTGGCGATGTCGAGGCCTTGTGCCTGTAGCGATGTAACAGGCGTCGCACAAAATGCCCCTAAGAGTGCGAACGCAAAGGATAGGCGGCGAATGGAATGCATGGCGGAGTCCCCGGAGAAATGAGATTTGCGCGCAGCCATGCTTGCCGAGCATTGGCCGTGTGGCAAGCACCCACTCGATTGCGTTCGTGGGCAAACGTGCGCGTTTTTCTCTACCCACGCAGCGAAACTCCGGCTATGCCCCACACATGAGCCCAAAGATCCTGCTTGTCGCAGCCGCTGCCCTTGTCGATCGTGATAACCGCGTGCTGATCACGCGCCGCCCGGACGGCAAATCGATGTCGGGGCTGTGGGAGTTCCCCGGCGGCAAGGTGGAACCGGCCGAGACGCCCGAGGCCGCACTCCGCCGCGAACTATTTGAGGAGCTTGGCATTGACGTCTGCGAGACGTGTCTTTCGCCGTTCACATTCGCAAGCCACTCCTACGACGCGTTTCACCTTCTGATGCCACTCTATCTCTGCCGGCAGTGGGACGGCACAGTTACCGCGCGTGAGGACCAGGAGATCGCGTGGGTTCGGGCGGCGCGGCTAACGCGCTATCCCATGCCGCCAGCAGATGAGCCGCTGATCGCCCCGCTGCGCGATTTGTTGGACTAGAGCCTGATCGTTTCACTTGGAACAGTTCACCAAGCCCAGAAGGTTCCCGGCAAGAACGATCTTGCTCTAGTCGACGCTACTCGCGAATCTTGCGCTCTGAAACGCCCAGCGCATCAGCAAGGCGCGTATTTGCCGAGCCTGGCCGCAACGGCTTGGGCTGGCTTTCGTCGGGCGCCCAGGCGGTCAGCATGAGGATCTCGAAGGTCGCGGCCACGCGTCCATCTGATTGGGCGAAGCGCTCCGCATAAATTTCGGCAACGCGCATGAGCAATCCCCGCGTCACAGGGGTGCGCCGGCGCTGGCTGAGTACGTTGCTTGCACCCATGGCCTTGAGCTCATGCATGAGTGACAGTGGCGAAGCATAGCTCACCGTGACCGTTTCAGAATCAACGACGGGAAGCGCAAAGCCGGCGCGCTGCAAGAGAGCGCCCATATCGCGCACGTCTGCGAACGGGGCCACGCGCGGAGAAACACCGCCTGTGATCTCCGCCTCGGCGGCGAGCCAAGCTACGCGTAGCTCTTTTAACGTCTCCCCTCCGAGCAAGGCCGCAAGCAGCAGTCCGTCAGGCTTCAAGGCGCGGCGGATCTGCACAAGGGCGCCTGGCAGATCATTGACCAGATGTAGCGCAAGGCCCGACACCACGAGGTCAAGGGTGCCGGAAGCAAACGGCAGCACCTCCTCATCCGCAACGACGCGCGGGCCGTCGCAGCGCGCAAGCAGCGATTCTGATCGTTCGACGTTGATGATGCACTCGATGCCGGCGATGCCGCGAATGCGCCGTGCGAGGAGACCGTGATAAGCGCCAAGATTGGCGGCAAGCGGGAACGTGCGCTGGATGAACGCGAGCCTCTCGGCAATATCGTAGGCAACACGGCTAAGAAGAAAATCGTGCTCCGGCGCTGTTGACGCGATGCGATTGCGTCGACGTACAATCAGACTGCGTTCAAAAATCGGGGTCGGCTGGTCGGACGGCAAGGGTCACTATCCAATGGGTCGGGCCTCGCGGCGGTTCAGCCTGCAAGCTAACATAGAGACGGGATTCACGATCTTGCTCTAGGGCGGACTTGCAATCGCTACCAGTGTGCACGCTTCAGGTGGAACATGCTTCGTGAAAGCGCAAGTCCGGTGAGGAGCGCGGCCCCCTGCGCCGCGCAGCCGCAGCGCTAGCGGACCTTATCATGCCGCCACTCTGTCTGGCACGCCACACGCCGCTTGTCTCGCACTACGCGCTCTGTTCGCACTGCTGGGGTAGAATCGACTTCATTCGTCCACCTTTGTGCGACCGGCTTGGCCTGCCGATGCCGTATGATACGGGTGGCACGATGATCTCCGCCGCGGCAGCAGCCAATCCACCTGACTACGATCGCGCACGCGCGGTTGCCCAGTTCGAAGGTGTCATGCGCGATCTCGTGCACGATCTCAAGTTTCGCGACCGTCATGACGCGAGGCGCCTACTGGGACGCTGGCTGGTCGAAGCCGGGGCCGATCTCATGTCCGACGCAGACGTCGTCGTGCCCGTACCGCTGCCCCGCGGCCGCCTTTTTCGTCGTCGCTTCAATCAGTCCGCGATCTTGGGGCAGGAGGTCGCGCGGCTTGCGTGCCTGAATTTGCGCCCCTGGCGCTTGTTCGCACCCGTAAAACAAGACCACAGGTGGGTCTCACACGCACCCAGCGCGGCCAAAACGTTGCAGGAGCATTTGCGGTTCCGCCCGAGAGACTAGGAGACATCGCAGGTGCGAAGGTGGTGCTCGTCGACGACGTGATCACCACCGGGGCCACTATTGGCGCCTGCGCGCGCGCCTTAAAACGTGCCGGCGCCTCACGTGTGGATGCCTTGGTGCTAGCGGTGGTCACCGATAGCACCCATGTCACACCTTAAGGTTTTCAGTCACGTTGCGACGTTGATCGTCTTTGCGTCAATTCATCTACCGATTAGACTGACAACGGGTGACTCGGCAGCCCGTTAACGAATTGAATGCAAACCTATGGCGAAAATCACCGTCTACACCGCAAGGCTTTGCCCCTACTGCCACACGGCCAAGGAGCTGTTGCGCAAGAAAGATAGAGAATTTGATGAGGTCGACGTCAGCGGCTGCATGGAGTTGCGTGCCGCGATGTGCGAAAAGGCCGGCGACCGTCTTACGGTGCCGCAAATTTGGATCGACGAGGTGCATGTCGGCGGGTGTAACGATCTCTACACGCTCGACCGTGAAGGCAAGTTCAACTTACTTCTCACCGTCTGACTGGTCAGACGTCTAACTGGCAAATCCAATTCACGACGAGGTAGCTGCCCATGACAAGTCCGCACGCACCGCGCTCATTTCGCGTTGGTCTGGTGCAGATGTGCTCGGGCCGCGACGTTGCGCGAAATGTCGCAGCCGCCTCGGACCTCATCCGCAGAGCGGCCCAGCGCGGCGCAGACTACATTCAAACGCCAGAAATGACGACGTTCATGGAAATCGATCGTGCACAGCTTCTGGCCGCTGCGCGTCCCGAAAAAGATCATCCGGCACTTGTGCACTTTTGCGATCTTGCGCGCGGGCTGAACGTGTGGCTGCACATCGGGTCGATGCCCATCCTGCTCGACAACGGGAAGATCGCGAATAGATCGCTGCTGATCTCATCAGAGGGGAAGATCACGGCTCGCTACGATAAGATCCATATGTTTGACATCGATCTCGGTGGCGGTGAAAGTTACCTTGAGAGCGCCAACTATGAGCCCGGTCGGCAGGCCGTCATCGCGGACCTGCCATGGGGACAAATTGGGCTCACCATCTGCTACGATCTCCGCTTCCCGCATCTTTATCGCGCGCTTGCCAAGGCAGGCGCCAAGTTCTTAGCCATCCCGTCGGCCTTCACCGTGCCCACAGGAACAGCGCATTGGCACACGCTATTGCGTGCGCGGGCGATCGAGGCTCAGTCCTACATCTTCGCCGCAGCGCAGGGCGGCAGTCACGAGCACGGCCGCGAAACTTTTGGACATAGTCTCATCGTATCGCCATGGGGTGAAATTCTGGGCGAAGCCGACGTTCACCCGGCAGTCGTCACTGCTGATATCGACTTGCAACTCTTGGAGGACGTGCGCAGCCGCGTTCCCTCTCTTCAGCATGATCGCCCGTTTGAGGTTGTTAGTGCCGCCAACGCATCTCCAACTGATGTGCAATCGTGATCAAGTATCGCCTGAGGTGTGCCTGCTCTAACGAGTTCGAGGCTTGGTTCCAATCGAGCACGGCTTGTAACGCCCATGTGCAGGGGGAACAGGTCGCCTGCCCCTGCTGCGGAAGTCATGACGTCGACAAGGCCATAATGGCGCCGAACGTGGCCGCGTGCGGCGATCGGCAAGATGAACCCGGCCCGTCTCCCGCAGCGACGCCGAAGAAACTTAGGCAGCTCGTACGAAACATTCACCGGTCGCTGGTCAAGGACGCAGAGAACGTGGGCACGCGCTTTGCGGATGAGGCGCGCAAGATTCACTACCAAGAGGCTAAAGCTCGCGGGATTTACGGTCAGGCATCTGGCGAGGAAGCACGCGCGCTCGTGGACGAAGGCATCGACATCCTAGCTGCCGTCGCTTCCCGAAGACGCGAACTGAGCTAGACCAACATCGTTCTTGATAGACTCACGGGCACCTCGAACAATGGCGCTTTTGGCTTTGTGGGTGCCGGCGGCGCGGCGTCAGGCGCGGTTGCGATGCTGGTCTACCGCCTTGGCGGCGGCCTTTGCGTTGCCCTCAGGCCGTCTTGCAACGCCTTGGACGCAATTGGGGCGTCAGGTAGCCGCCATTCGTTCCAGGCTCACTATACGGCGCATGTTATAGACGAGATTCTGCAGCCTGATCTTTGCCGCCGCCCGCTGGAAGCCGATACTGCGCACGATGCGCCCGCCCGGTGCCGTCTCCTGGGCACCGAAGATGTGCTCGACACGCGCGCGCACTTTGCTCTTTTGCGATTGGCGTTTTGCTGCCGCTCGCTGAG
>JAAERO010000045.1 GCA_024230315.1 Hyphomicrobium sp. | reverse complement strand
GCCCACATTAAGCCAACTAAGCCAACGCAACTCCCAGCCACGAGCTGACGAGCGATACGAGGCATCCGATCGATCGGAGACCGCGGCTGATAGGCCATCAAACCCATCGCGTCGCCGACTTTTTCAACACTATCGGCACTTGGCGAACATTGGGATGGAGTGCGAAGTGATCAGCAAGGCCTCGCCACGAGCATGCAGGGGCTCTCAGGAGCGGATGTAGGAGGCCCGCCGGAGTTCTTTATCTCTGTCAGGTGTTATCCGTTCCGCGAGCCCGGAAGTGAAGCGACCGGTCTGCGCGCATGCCCCTGGGGTTCGGCCTGACTCTGTGGTCGGAACACGGTCGATCAGAAGGCTCAGCGAGGAGGCGGCAGAAGTCGAGGACGCCGCAGACTTGTTGTGAGGCCTAAGTCTTGGCCACGCTATATGGTCGAGAAGCGGCTTCGGTCGGGTAACGTCGCATTCTACTGGAATCCCAGGCGCGCCGATATCACCGCAGGCTTCACTCTGCACTGTGAGGCGCTCGGCCAAGACTATGGTGCAGCAATTCGACGGGCAAATGAACTCAACCGACACCTCGACGACTGGCGCGGCGGACGCAGAGCCGTCAAGGATCTCGGCCTGCAGCCCGGTTTTGGAACGCTTGACTGGCTGATCGAACGCTACTATCGCAGCCGCGCCTTCGCGAAAGTTTCCGCGCGTGCGCAACCAGAATATCGATGGGGGTTACATACCACTGCAGATGTGAAGTTGAAAAATGGGGGCCGTGCTGGTGCGCTGCCACTCAAGGCGATTTCGGCACGTTTCGTTGACAAGTTATATGAAAAAATCCTCGCAGGAGTGCGGGGCAATCGTGTGCGTACGGCTAATGCCTGCATGACCTGACTGAAGCGGGCCTGGGACGTTGTGCACCGACTTTACCCGAAGGTCGCACCCACCGTGAATCCGTTCGCCGGTGTGGAGCGCGAAAGCAGAAATATCGACACAGCTTACGTGACGCGATCAGAAGCCTATGCGCTGTCGGCGGCGATCGCGAAATTAGGACACCCAACATTGGCACTCGCGCCACTCGTTTGTTTCGAATGGCACCAACGACCAGAGCACGTGCTAGATGGAGTGCTGACTTGGACAGACTATAGGCCCGAGGGCCGGCCACAATCTGTTCGCATAGCGCACCCGAAGACGGGTGCCATGGTCTGGATGCCGCTGCAAGACAAAGAAGGTTTATTGTTCCCGGAAATAGAGAAAGCAATCGCGACTACGCCGCGCCTTGGCATCCCGATGGTGTTAACGCCTGGCACAAAGGGCAAGCCGAGGCCTTATTCACACTTCTATGCACGTTCGCTCATTAGACGCGCGCGACGCGCAGCAGGTCCTCCGGAGAATGTCACGCTGAAGGCGTGCGAGCGTGGAGGCATGACGGAGCTCGGCAATTCCGAGGTCACAGAGGCGGGCATTATGAGTCTCTCGTGGCACAAGACTCCGCAAGCGTCACGGCTCTACGTTAAGCGCACCGAAACACAGAGATTGGCGGCGGCTCGAAAACGCCGAGCTTGGGTCGAAGCGGAGCGCAACGCGACCAAGAGTCAGAATGAGCCGCGAAATCAGAGTCAGAATGTAATTTCGAGAACGCAGTAATACGCTGAAAGTGTTGGCGATCCCGGCAGGATTCGAACCTGCGACCCTCTGCTTAGAAGGCAGATGCTCTATCCAACTGAGCTACGGGACCACAATGTCTCGCCCGAACCGCGCAAGTTCCCGCCGATCCTTCCGATACGCGGTCGTTCCGCCAAAGGCAAGTTGACCCTCACAGAACCAAGCTACTTTGGTGCCTGTGACCCGCCATTGCACCCGAACCACGCGCCTTGTGTCCTAAGATGCGTTGATCGTGACACTATTGCCGTGCCAAAAGAGTTAAACAACAATGGCAAAGGGCTTGCGACTGCTACTGCGGTCTTAGATGACTGGTAGGGGCACGTTCTCAAAAAGGCCTCAAGACCAAGGGGACAGGGGAGAAGCGTACAATGACGGCCAACAGTGCAAGCCTCGGTGAATCGGCCCCGGGCCTTCTTACGCGCGAGCGCATCATCGCCAAGCCCGGATTTAACAGATGGCTGGTGCCCCCATCTGCGCTAGCAATTCATCTCTGCATCGGCATGGCCTATGGCTTCAGCGTGTTTTGGTTGCCGCTCTCGCGCGCAATCGGCATTAAAGATTCGGTCGCCTGTCCCGACCTGAGCCTCGTCCAATCGCTATTCACGACGTCTTGCGATTGGCGGATCGCTGACCTGGGCTGGATGTACACGCTGTTCTTCGTGTTCCTGGGCTCGTCGGCTGCGATCTGGGGCGGTTGGCTGGAACGCGCAGGTCCACGCAAGGCGGGCGTGGTCGCGGCCCTGTGCTGGGGTGGCGGATTCCTCATTTCGGCGGTTGGCATTTACACGCATCAGCTTTGGCTCATGTGGCTCGGTTCAGGCGTCATCGGCGGCGTCGGTTTGGGGCTCGGTTACATCTCGCCGGTTTCGACTTTGATCAAGTGGTTCCCGGACCATCGCGGCATGGCGACCGGCATGGCCATCATGGGTTTCGGCGGCGGCGCTATGATTGGCGCGCCCCTGGCGCAACTGCTGATGAGTGGCGGCACGCTCTTTAGTCTCGCACCCATAGGGATCGACTACGCGATAACCTTGCCCGGCTTCCGTACGGTCACTGCCGTCGGTGTCTGGCAGACGTTCGTCGTGTTGGGGATCGCCTATTTCCTGGCCATGCTTGCCGGCGCCCTTGGCTACCGCGTTCCGCCGGCCAATTGGATCCCGGAGGGCTGGACCCCGCCCACGACCAACAACCGCATGATCACGAAAAATCACGTGCATCTGAAAGATGCGCTCAAGACGCCGCAGTTCTGGTTGATTTGGTTCGTTCTTTTCCTCAACGTTTCAGCCGGCATCGGCGTCATCGGCATGGCTTCGCCGATGCTTCAGGAGATTTTCGGCGGCAAGCTTATCGGCCTTCCAGACCTCACGTTCACGCAGCTTAACGAAACGCAACTGGCGGCAATCGCGGCCATTGCCGCGGGTTTCACCGGCCTGTTGTCGCTGTTCAACATCGGTGGTCGCATTTTCTGGGCGTCGCTGTCGGACTACATCGGCCGCAAGACGACCTACTACACGTTCTTCGTTCTGGGCATCGTGCTGTACGCCGCTTCGCCATGGTCGGCGCACATCGGCTCGGTTGCAATTTTCGTGCTCTGCTTCGGTATCATTCTGTCTATGTACGGCGGAGGTTTCGCTACTGTACCGGCCTACTTGGCAGATGTGTTCGGCACACAATACGTCGGTGCCATCCACGGACGTCTGCTTACCGCATGGTCGGCCGCGGGTATCGTTGGACCGGTGATCGTCAACTACATTCGGCAATTTCAGATCGATGCCGGTGTCCCGCGCGAGCAGGTCTATGACTTTACCATGTACATTCTCGCCGGGCTTTTGGTGGCGGGCTTCCTCTGCAATCTTGCCATCCGGCCCGTTTCGAAGCGCTGGCATATGACGGAAGAGGACATCAAGGCGGCCGAGGCGGACAAGGCGCATGCTGGCGGGCCCATAGGATCGTTCGGCATCGGACGCGGCGGCCTTACGCTCCGGGCGCTGCTTGCCTGGCTCGCTGTCGGTATCCCGCTGGCGTGGGGTGTATCGGTGACACTGGAGAAGGCCGTCTTGCTGTTTAGCTAAGCGAAGTGCCGTGCGTGGTGCAGCACCTTTGTGCGCTTACCCGTTAAGTATCGGGAAGGCGTTTGCCTTGTTACAGCCGAGACGTGGACTTCAATGCGTCCATCTACCTATGCGGCCAAAGCGAAAATTGTCCGCGTATGATCTGATGATCGCCTGGCGGGGTTGCGGCTCGAATACCGTGTAGGCAAAGCCGTTGCGCTGCGCATAATCAATGGCCTCGTCCTTGGTGTCGAACTCGAGGCGCACCTGAGAGTGCATATCACGCGAGCTCGTCCAGCCCATCAGCGGGTCAATTGTACGCGGACTTGCGGGCGCGAACTCAAGCACCCACTCCTTCGTGCGGGCCTCGCCGGACTGCATGGCCGTCCTGGAAGGTCTATAAATGCGCGCAACCATGTGCTCCCCACTACGATGAACTTGCGTAATGGTCGGGGCAGGGGGATTCGAACTCCCGACTTCTTGCTCCCAAAGCAAGTGCTCTACCAGGCTGAGCTATGCCCCGATACCAGTAAACGGGTGCTTTCTGGGGTTCCCGAGCCGTTCCGTCAAGCCTCCAATCGACACAAACATATGACGAGACGGCATTGAGCAAAAAAAGCGTCCTGGAAAGGTCCCAAGGGCACCCTCCCATATGAGGGCGCTCAGTGTCGCAATACACCCTTGCGTGCCCTTAGTTCGCATCAAGTGGAGTGCCGATGCCATGACCTGCCGCATTCGATCCGACGATCTCTATTCCGTCAACGCACCGCTGGTGGATGTTCTTCTGCGATAGCTGGTCAAGTCAGCCTTTGAGAGGATTTCAATCTTACCGCGGGTCGTGCGAATCCAGCCCGCACGTTCCCACTCGCCCAAATAGCGACTGACGACCTCGCGAACACTGCCTAGGTCAAGCGCAAGTTGTTGATGTGTTTTTGTAACCGTTCCTTCGGCGTAGGCTTCAGCAAGGAGCCGACGAGCGAGCCGCTCATCGAGACCGCGAAACGTCACCTCGTCAATCAAGGAAATCATGCTGGCGAGCAGGTGCCCATAATCGTCAAGCACGAACTGACGGAAAGGTGGTGAGTCCGTCATTAAGCTATTAACCGACATTCCCCAAGTAGTCCTTCATTTTCGTTCAGTGCGCCCAATTTTTCCTCGGCCAACACGTCACGTTGAGCCGAGCTTCGCTTGTTGGTGGAGATCTGGCCAATGGCGATGGCTCCTTGATCGTTTCGTTGCGTGTTTTCATGTCGCAAGACGTACTTCGGTTGTGGTGTTTGAGCGTTGTTGCGGTGCGCGCGGCTATGTGGGCACGGGTTGACATCGAAGCCGGGCAATCGCTTTGAGGATTTGGCCAAAGAGTTTGCCGGAGACGGCGACCTCGGCCAACTGGAAGATGATGGTGCGGGCGTGGTGCACAACGCGGGCACCGATCTTGATCAG
>JAAERO010000044.1 GCA_024230315.1 Hyphomicrobium sp. | reverse complement strand
TTGAATGTCCGCAAAGCAGAATGGGACTTGATCCGCGCAAACCATCAGGGCCAGCGGCAACTGCGCTGCATCAAACAGGCCGGACACAAGACTGCTCCTGACCTCATGTCGAAACTTCAAAAAATCCTTGCAATGCAGGAGCCATCCACACAAGACATAGAGACATTGGCGCGGCATGTTCGGGTCGTGCCAGAGCCGCTCAATCAACATGGAGCCGTTTTAGGGGGGCAGTCGACCGTATGGCCAGCTCCCCATCGGTGGTCCAGTCGGAATGTTCGTTCAAGTGCTGGCGTGGAGCTAGCCGCGGGGAAACTGGCTGCGTACCAGACGAGTTTGCGTTGTCCTACGTAACGTTGGATAGATCATCTCGTTGAGAGTCCGGTGACTCTTGAAGGTCCTTAAACTGCAGTTTGTAGAGGCGGGCATAGCGATCACCGCGGCCTAAAAGGTCTTTGTGCGTGCCAGATTCCACCACAAGGCCGCCGTCGATTACGTATATGCGTTGAGCTCGCAGAACGGTTGCAAACCGGTGGGCGATCACGACCGTCGTGCGCCCTCGCATCAATTCAGCCAGCGCCTCTTGAATCTTCTGCTCCGCTTCACTGTCGAGGGCGGAGGTTGGCTCATCCAGAAGAAGGATCGGAGCATCCTTTAAGAATGCGCGTGCGATCGATATCCTCTGACGTTGTCCGCCAGATAACATGTTGCCAAGCTCGCCGACGGAAGTGTCATAGCCGGACGGCAGCTCTTGGATAAACTCATCTGCATTGGCTGCGCGCGTGGCGGTTCTCAGCTGGTCTTCGCTTGCATCGGGCCTCGCTGCGATTATGTTGTCGCGGATGGTGCCTTCAAATAGAAAGACGTCTTGGCTGACGAGCGCAATATTGCGTCGCCATGAAGCCAATGCGGTTGCATCGATCGATTGGCCGTCGATAAAGATGTTGCCGGTATCAGGTCTCCAGAACCCTTGCAGCAAGCTAAAAATTGTTGTCTTGCCGCCCCCAGAGGAGCCCACCAGCGCGGTCATTTCGCCACCCTCAGCTGCGAATGAGATGTCGCGCAAGACAGGTTTCCCAGGGGAATAAGCGAAATTGACACGATCGAAACGGACCTGGCCCTTCTCGACACGGAGCGGAGAGCCCAGGGCCTCTTTAGACTCGGCTACCGGAGTATCAAGAATCTCGAACATTAAATCGACGTTGACCACATGCGCTCTCATCTGGAGATGGAATCTGGCGAGGCGACGTGCTGGATCGGCAGCGAGCAAGAGCGCGGTGATAAATGCAAAGATGTGACCTGGGGTCTCGATCCCCAACGTTGTCTGCCAACCGGCGTAGGCAACGACACCGGCGACCGAAACCCCGCCAAGCACTTCGATCAGCGGGTTTACGCCGGCACGCACCTTTGCAATCTTGTTTGTCGTATCCTCCATAGTCTTGATGGCAGCAAACATATGGCTGCGCAGCATATCCTCAAGCTGGAACGACTTGATAATTCGAGCACCCTGAGACGTTTCCCTGACAATTCCGATCGTTACCGCTGTCGTCGCTGCTTCAACTTGGGCACCCTTTTTGATGAGGTGCCCCATTTGGTGCACTAGGAGGGCGGCGATCGGTCCGGCGACGAGGACAATTATGGACAATAACGGATCCTGGATCACCATGACTGCGATCAGGCCCACGAGCGTGAACAGGTCTCGACCGACGCTCACGGCTACTAAGTTGAGCAACCCCCGCGCAGCCGCAGCGCCCCTCGAAATCCGCATGATCAGGTCATTTGATTGGTGCTTGTGGAAGAAGGCCATGTTCATCTGCAAGAGATGATCATAAGTCTTCCTCTGATATTCCGCGACCAAACTGTTGCCGATG
The DNA here is from genome assembly GCA_024230315.1 of Hyphomicrobium sp. Classification (GTDB taxonomy): domain Bacteria; phylum Pseudomonadota; class Alphaproteobacteria; order Rhizobiales; family Hyphomicrobiaceae; genus Hyphomicrobium_A. The sequence continues at coordinate 2,121 of JAAERO010000044.1, read as the reverse complement.
CGGCTCAGCCAAACCTCTTGAAAGTAGGTTGCCGTCCCCTTCACAAGAAAAATAGTGGCGACGACGAACGGCAGCCAAACCATGGCAGCTTGATCGCGGTGAACGAAGATGTCGTTCACAATATCCTTCATGATCCAGGCGGTGAGGGCCGTCGCACCCGAAGCAATCGCCATCAACAGCAATGCAGCCGCATAGCGACCCGCGTACTCTCGCCAGCGCTCGCGGACGAGGCGTTGAAGAACCTGCCAGGGGGATGAATCAATGTGAGAGGTCGATCGTTGCTGCTTTGGTCCCGGAGCGCGCGACCCTACCTTGTCGAGCATCATTCACTTCCCCACGCGATGACGCGGCAATTGATTGCGAATTGAAGCCCGAGAGTTAGGCTTCCATTCCTGTTGGCGCTAGCCAAGTCGCCAGCCGCAACAGGTTTGTGCCAAGGACCCCGAAAATGCCCTCAAGCGGGCCAATAGTTACGACGGTCGCTTGTGGCAGAATTGCGACGAACAATTCTAGATTATGCCCAAATCACATGGTGCCGTGTGCTCGTATTGGATTAAGAGCCAAATGGGAGCGCGTACTGTAGGTTAAGAGGTTGTGGGCATGTGTGCGCTTGCCGCGTTCGAAACGCTACCGATTGCAAGACTTACAAATGCGAAAAATGATTCTGGGCGACTCCTGTGCAGGCCGGTTACCTCTACCATCTACATCAACAGAGATTGATGAGAGCTCCCGTCGGGCCTTTATCGAATGGCATTTGCGCGAAGCGGGAATCGATGCTGAACGCATCAGTGCAGTCGAGGGTCTGAATGTTCCTGGCGCGCCAGGCATTGGGCGACGTCCCAGCTAAGACATTGAAACCCATATCGTAAAATAGATAAGCAAAGCTTGAGTTTTTAGTGCAAGCGGCCTGCGGGGGTTTGAGCGCAGTCTTCGTTCGTGCCACTCCACGGCATGCCGAGTGTTGCACCGGCGTTGAGAGTCATGTCTCGCTCTATCCGGTCGCGATGGCGCAGCTTCGCAATCAAGCAATCGCCATTGTGGCGACGTGGTGCCCGGCGTCGGTAGCGGAGAGGAAGTGTTGGATGGCCCCTATGGTCTGCTGATCCTTCAGCAGTGGTGCGTGGCCCTCGTTGGGGACCGTAAAGGAAACAAGCGCCGGATGGCGGCGGCGCATTTCCTCGACGGTTTCGGGTGAAAGAATGTCGGAATTCTCGCCGCGAAGTACAAGCACAGGAACACGCTTCAGCGCCTCGAACTGAGGCCATAGCTCGGGCATGGGCCCATCGAATATGGACAGCGCATTACCTAGGTTCGGGTCATAGCCGTAGGTGGGGCGGCCGTTTTTTTCATTGTACCATTGCCGGGCGAGCTCCTCCCATAGGTGCTCGCGGATCTCGGTAAAGTGCCGGCGGTTGAGATCCCGGACCATTTTCGTGGCATCCGACCAAGAGATTGGAAGCGGCATCCGCCCGACGTAACCTGTGATGCGGGCAAGGCCGTCGTACTCGAGCACCGGGCCAATGTCGTTCAACACGACGACGCCGAAAGCAGCCGGTTGGACCGCCGCTATCAGCATTGCAATGAGTCCCCCGCGAGATGTACCGATAACGGCGACGTTGTGAAGGCCGGACAGGGTCATGAAGTCGAAGACATCGAACATCTCGACCTGGATCGTGTAATTGCGCCAGTCAGGATCGAAGGCGGAGAGCCCGCGTCCACGGCAATCGACAGTGTAGACGTCTCGGGCGTTGCTCGGATGATTGCTCAGCGCAACGGCGATGTCGTGAAAATCGCGTCCGTTGCGTGTGAGGCCAGGCAGGCAGACAACGGGCCGCTCTTGCTTACCGCCTGCCGCTGGATAGTGGCGGACGTGCAGCCGCAGTCCGTCGCGTGCGGTGAAATAAATTTCCCGGAAGGCCTCGCCATTGGAGGTCATCGGCATATCCCTCGTAGAATAGTGGCCTCTTGCGGCGAGAGTCTGCCGTCTGGGTAGAGCTATATCATAAGGATTGAAGGCGTGCGGGCGGCCTCAGCCGCCGGGTTTTGCCGTATTGGTTCAGCCGCCACCCTTTTTTTGGCGAGATGGTGCTGAGGCAGCCCGAGCCCGATTTAGATCAGCGC